>NZ_JBSGZJ010000032.1:0-32397 GCF_053610925.1 Streptomyces sp. NPDC054847
GGCCGACAGCAACGGTGCGCCCCGCGCGCATGTCTCAGGCCGCGTGCCCGCCGTCCACGGAGAACTCGGCGCCGGTGATGTACTCCGCCTCGCCGCCCGCCAGATACGCGACCATCGACGCGATCTCCTCCGGCCGCCCGAAGCGACCGAGCGCCGTGTCCGCCTTCTGCGGGTCCGCGTACGGGCCGTCCGCCGGGTTCATGTCGGTGTCGACCGGACCCGGGTGGACGATGTTCGCCGTGATGCCCCGCCCGCCCAGCTCCCTCGCCAGTGCTTTGGTGAGGCCGATCAGCGCGGACTTGCTCATCGCGTACAGGGTGCCCCCGGGGCCCGGCACCCGCTGGGTCATGCAGGTGCCGATCGTGACGATCCGCGAGCCGCTCCCCATCCGTGCGGCGGCCGCACGGGACGTGAGGTAGACGCCCCGTACGTTCACCGCCAGCACCTGGTCCACATCGGCCGGCGTGATGCTCTCCAGCGGCCCGAGCAGGCCCACACCCACGTTGTTGACGAGGATGTCGAGCCCGCCCAGGGCTTCCACGGTGCGGTCGACGGCGTTCGCCGCCTCCGTGGCGTCGGCCGAGTCGGCCCGCAGGGCCACCCCGCGCCGGCCCACCTCTTCGATCCGCCGCACGACCTCTTCCGCGGCCTCTTTCCCCGCCACATAGGTGATCGCGACATCCGCCCCGCCGCGGGCCAGCCGCAGTGCGGTCGCCGCGCCGATCCCGCGGCTTCCGCCGGTCACCAGAGCCACCTTGCCGTTCATCCGAGCCTCCAACATCCGCTAAGTGGTTGCGGCTTCAATCACATCGCTTCCGGTGGCCCCGTGCTGGCGGTGATCGGACATCGCGCTCGGCGCGCCGATGAGTTCGGGGGCCCGGCGCGGTCAGAGCTGTGAGACTCATCAAAACCCGCTGAAAAGCGATGAAAGGCGAAGGAACCATGGCACAGCTCTCCCTCACCCAGTTCCTCACCCTCGACGGCGTCTACCAGGCCCCCGGCGGGCCCGAGGAGGACACCACCGGCGGATTCGAGCACGGCGGCTGGTCCGTGCCGTACGGGGACGAGGACTTCGGACAGTTCATCAACGAGGTCTTCGGGCGGGTCGGCGCCTTTCTGCTCGGCCGCCGCACCTACGACATCTTCGCGAGCTACTGGCCCAAGCAGACCGACCCCGCCGACCCGGTCGCCGGCAAACTCAACGCCCTGCCCAAGTACGTCGTCTCGACGACTCTCGAGTCGGCCGACTGGGAGAACACCACCGTCATCCGCGGCGACATCGTCAAGGAGGTGACCGCCCTCAAGGAACGCACCGACGGGGAACTCCAGATGCACGGCAGCGGCAAGCTCGCCCAGACCCTGATGGCGCACGACCTCGTCGACAAGCTCTACCTGGTCGTCTTCCCGGTCGTGCTCGGCACGGGCATGCGCCTGTTCCCGGAGGGTGCGAGGCCCACGGCGTTCAGGCACCTCGAGGCGCGGACCACGGGCAGCGGTGCGGCGATCCACACGTACGAGCTCGCCGGCCGCCCCGAGTACGGCAGCTATGCGGAGGAGCTGTAGCAGCCCCTGCGCGGGTCCCGGTACGGTGATCGCTCCCGTGTGCGAGCCGCTGACGTCTCCACCCCGTCGTGTCCGCTGGAGACCAGGTGTCGTCGATCGCCGTACCCGCACTCGCCCCCCGCCGGGCCTGGCTCACCGACCTGCCGGTGCTGGTCGTCGCCGTCGTCTGGGGTGCCAGCTATCTCGCGGCGAAGGGCATCACGACCACGCACACCGTCGTGGCCGTCCTCGTCCTGCGGTTCGCGCTCGTCCTGCCGGCGCTCGCCGTGGCGGGACGGCGCAGGCTGAGGTCGCTGACCGCCGCGCAGTGGCGGGGGGCCGGGCTGCTCGGACTGGTCCTGAGCGCCGTCTTCCTGCTCGAGACCTACGGCGTGGTCCACACCTCGGCCACCAACGCCGGCCTCATCATCAGCCTCACCATGATCTTCACGCCGCTCGCCGAGGCGGCGGTCACCCGGCGCCGGCCCCCGTCGTCCTTCCTCGCCGCGGCCGCCGTATCGGTCGCCGGCGTGGTGCTGCTGACCCAGGGGGCGGGCTTCACCACCCCCTCCACCGGCGACCTGCTGATGCTGCTGGCCGCCGTGGCCCGCACCGTCCATGTGCTCGCCATGGCCAGGATCAAGGCGGTCCGCGGCGCGGACTCCCTCTCCCTGACGACGGTGCAACTCGGGGCGGCGGTCGCCGTGTTCACCGTGCTGGCCGTTCTGCCGGGCGGCGGGGCGTCACCGTGGGCGGTGGCCGTCGGCTTCGGGCCACGTGAATGGGCCGGGCTGGTGTTCCTGTCCGTCTTCTGCACGCTGTTCGCGTTCTTCGTGCAGATGTGGGCCGTACGCCGCAGCTCGCCGTCCCGCGTCAGTCTGCTCCTCGGTACCGAGCCGCTGTGGGCCGCCGCCGCGGGCATCGCGATCGGCGGCGAACACATCGGCGCGGTCGGCCTGGTGGGCGCGGCTCTGGTGCTCGCGGGGACGACCTGGGGGCGCCGCGCAGCCGACAGGGCCGACTGCTAGTTTCGACGCCCATGCGATCGCTTCAGTACGACATGGCCTTCCGCGCCCGCGCCAAGCGGACGCAGACCTGGGGCTTCGCCCTGTTGTCCGTGGCGGCGCTGCTGTGGGTGTGGTTCGGCGTGCTGCTGCTCCTGCCGTACACCCTCGACAGCACGTACGGCGAGGGCAAGGAGTGCGAGTCCCGCCTGCTGACGGAGTGGGGCACGGCCAACGAGGGCGGCGAGGACGCGACATGCGAGTCCGAGCGCGACTGGCCCGAACTCCTCGGCATCCTCGGCCTGTCCGTGCCGGTCGCGGTCGTCGGCACCGCGCTCTACACCAGCGGGAGCGTCGGCAACCGCCTGAGCGAGCACGCGGCGGAGCTCGCCCGGCTCATGGACGCGGAGCGGCCGGCGAAGGACAAGGCCTGACGGCGGCGGTCGGCGCGGCCCGCGATGTGCCGGCTCGACGGCGGCAACGCCGGTGCGGTGCGGTGCGGCGGTCCGCGGTCCCGCGCGAGCGGTGCGGTGCGTGAGCGCGGTCAGGCGCGGCGGTGTGCGGTCCGGTCCCGCGCCGGGCGCGGTCCCGCCCGGAAGCGGCGCGCTGCGCCGGCGCGGTCGGGTGCGGGGCGCGACCAGGGCGCCGGCACCTGACCCTCAGCGGAACCGGTCCGACGCCACCATCATCACCCCGCCGAGCACCGCCAGCACGATGCTCGCGTAGAGCTCATGGCCGTCGAGGAAGCTCAGGCGCCGCACGACTCCCCAGAGCTTGAACCAGCCTGTGAGTTCGTGGGCCACACCCGCCGCGCCCCACACGAACAGCAGGAACCCGCCGACCTCGAGAATCTTCTTCATGCCCGCAGCCTCGCGCGGTGCTGCGTCCGCGCGCGTCCGGCTTCGGCACCGAGAACGGCCGACGAAAGTATCCGGTCCCGCGACTTTGGTCGCTTCCGGCGCCCGGAAGGGCACATCCGGGCCACGGGCCTCGTAGCTTTGTCGACATGATCCGCGCCGAATACCCATGGCTGCTGCCCTCGGCCATGGCCGACCCACCCGACCCCGACCTGCCCGGCAACCAGGGCAGGGCGAGGCCCCGGCGCACCGTACGCGACTGGGTCGTCGACACCTTCGTCTTCCTGGCCGCCGCCCTGATCGGCGTGCTGGCCGCCTACGCCAGTGCCCAGGCGGGGAATTCCGAAGCCGTGATCGTCGCCGATCAGTTGCTGGGCGCCGCCGCCTGCTGCGCCCTGTGGGTCCGCCGGCGGGCGCCCGTATCACTCGCCGCGTCCATGGTCGCCGTCTCCGCGGTCGCCCCGGCGGCCGGAGGCGCGCTGATGCTCAGCCTGTTCAGCCTCGCCGTGCACCGCCCGTTCCGGCCCGTCGCCGTCATCGGAGTGCTGGCGATGGTGTCCGGCGCGGTCCAGGCCCTCCTGCGGCCGGACCCGAGCGTCTCCTTCCTCGCCTCCACGGTCGCCGGGGTCGTACTGGTGCTCCTGATGGTCGGCTGGGGCATGCTGGTGCGCGCCCGCCGCCAGTTGGTCATCGCCCTGCGTGAACGTGCCCGGCGGGCCGAGGCGGAGGCCGCCCTGCGCGCGGCGCAGGCGCAGCGGCTCGCCCGCGAGGCCATCGCCCGCGAGATGCACGACGTGCTCGCGCACCGGCTCACACTGCTGAGCGTGCACGCCGGAGCGCTCGAGTTCCGGCCCGACGCGCCGCCCGCGGAGGTCGGCAGGGCCGCCGGTGTGATCCGCGACAGCGCACACGAGGCGCTCCAGGACCTGCGTCAGATCATCGGCGTGCTGCGTGCCCCCGGTGACAGCGACGGCCCTGACCGGCCCCAGCCCACGCTCGGGACCCTCGGCGCACTGGTCGGCGAGTCGCGGGAGGCCGGTATGAGGGTCACGCTCGACAACGCCGTCGCCGACCCGGACGCCGTGCCCGCCGCCACCGGCCGTACCGCGTACCGCATCGCCCAGGAAGGACTGACCAACGCCCGCAAGCACGCCCCGGGCACCGACGTCACCCTCTCCCTGAGCGGGGGCCCGGGGGAGGGGATCGCCGTGCAGGTCGACAACGAGGCCCCGGCCGGCGAGGTCCCGAAGGTCCCCGGATCCGGCCAGGGTCTGATCGGCCTGACCGAACGGGCCACCCTCGCGGGCGGACGGCTGGAGCACGGTGTGCGGGGCGACGGCGGATTCCGGGTACGGGCCTGGCTACCGTGGTCCGTATGACTATCCGGCTGATCGTCGTGGACGACGACCCGCTCGTACGGGCAGGCCTCGCCCTCATGCTGGGCGGGGCCGGCGACATCGAGATCGTGGGGGAGGGGGCCAACGGCTCCGAGGTGGCGGAACTCGTCGACCGGCACGGGCCGGACGTGGTCCTGATGGACATCCGCATGCCGGTCATGGACGGCCTCGCGGCCACCGAGGGGCTGCGCCGCCGGCCGGACGCGCCGGAGGTCGTGGTGCTGACCACCTTCCACGCCGACGAACAGGTGCTGCGGGCCATGCGTGCGGGCGCGGCGGGGTTCGTGCTGAAGGACACGCCGCCCGCGGAGATCGTCGCCGCGGTGCGCAGGGTCGCCGCCGGCGATCCGGTGCTGTCCCCGGCGGTCACCCGGCAGCTGATGACCCATGTGGCGGGCAGCGTCGCCGACACCCGCAGGGCCGCGGCCCTGCGCCGTCTCGAACTGCTCGCCGACCGCGAGCGGGAGGTGGCGCTCGCCGTCGGCCGCGGCGGTTCCAACGCGGAGATCGCGGCGGCGCTGTACATGAGCGTCGCCACCGTCAAGACGCACGTGTCCCGCATCCTGGCCAAACTGGACCTCAACAACCGTGTCCAGATCGCGCTGTTGGCGCACGACGCGGGCCTGCTCGACGACGAGGAACGCACGTAGGGTGAGCCGGTGACCATCGTTGATCTGGACCAGTACGGGCCCGACTTCACCGCGAACCCGTATCCGTACTACGCGCGACTGCGGGAATCGGGCCCCGTGCACCGCGTGCGCGGGGCCGACGGCGGGGAGTTCTGGCTGATCGTCGGCCACGAGGAGGGACGGGCGGCACTCTCCGATGCGCGGCTGTCGAAATCGCCGGCCACCATAGGCGTGACCATGCTCGACGAGCAGGTCATCGGCCCCAACCTCCTCGTGCTCGACCCGCCCGACCACACCCGGCTGCGCAAGCTGGTCAGCCGTGAGTTCACCCCGCGTCGCGCGGAGGCGCTGCGGCCCCGCGTCCAGCGGATCACGGACGATCTCCTGGACGAGATGCTGCCGGCCGGCCGTGCCGACCTCGTCGACGCGCTGGCCTTCCCGCTGCCGATCGTCGTGATCTGCGAACTCCTGGGCATCCCCGCCGCCGACCGCGACGCCTTCCGCAAGTGGTCGAACGAGGTGGTCGCCCCGACCTCCCAGGAAGCGGGGGAGGACGCCGTCCGGCAGCTCGCGGTCTACCTCGACGAACTCATCGAGGACAAGCGCTGCGCCGCCCCGACGGACGATCTGCTCTCCGCCCTCGTCCGCACCCTCCCCGGTTCCGCCGAAGCGGACGGTCCCGCCGCCGAGGACGACCGGCTCTCCACGGCCGAACTGCGCGCCCTCGCCTACCTCCTGCTCGTCGCCGGCCACGAGACGACCGTCAACCTGATCTCCAACGGTGTGCGCGCCCTGCTCACCCACCCCGACCAACTCGCCGCCCTGCGCGCCGACTTCTCCCTCCTCGACGGCGCCGTCGAGGAGATGCTGCGCTACGACGGACCCGTGGAGACGGCGACCGTCCGCTTCAGCACCGCGCCCGTACCGGTCGGCGACCAGGTCGTTCCGCAGGGCGCGATGGTGCTGATCGGCCTGGCGGCCGCCGACCGCGACCCGGCCCGGTACGCCGACCCCGACCGCTTCGACATCCGCCGGGACACCCGGGGCCATCTCGCCTTCGGGCACGGCATCCACTTCTGCCTCGGCGCGCCACTGGCCCGTCTGGAGGCACGGATCGCCGTCCGCTCCCTCCTGGAACGCTGCCCCGACCTCGCCCTGGACTCCCCGGCGGACACGTACGAATGGCTGCCGGGCCTCCTGATGCGTGGTGTCCGCCGGCTGCCGGTGCGCTGGTAGGGCGGCCGTGGCCGAGCGGGCACGTTATGTGGTGGTCAGGGACGGGGCCTGGCAGCAGTTCTACTTCCGCTGGGGCGGGCGGCGCCTGGCCGTCGACGCGGCGGAAGGGCCCGAGGAGTTCGGCCGTTTCATCGCCGGTCTGGAGCCCGTGGGGCCCCGCGGCTGGATGGACGACATCTCGTGCGAGGCCGCGGCGGTCGTCGACCACGACCGCCGTGTCCTGCTGCTGTTCACCTGGCACCTGGAGACGTACGAGGAGCGACGGACCCTGTTCGCCGTCCTCGCGAGGACCTGGCCGGGCTGGGAGGTCCGCTGGGCGTACGACGGGCTGGAGGACGTCGTCGCCCACGTGGGCCTGGAGCGGGAGTCCGTGCGCTCGGAACTCGGCACCCGGCCAGGCGGCCCGCTGTTCGCCGCCTCCCCCGACGAGCCGGACTTCACGATCGCCGTCACGGTGACCTACCGGGACGGTCCGCAGGCGCACGCGGTCTTCGGCGAGAACGTGTCCGACGTGCTGGCACACGGCCCCGACGTCGTCCGCCACCTGCTGCCGGTCACCCGGGTGTCCAGGCTGCCCCGCATCCCTTACGGAGGGGTGCACATCGACGTACCCGCCCGTCGCGTCGCCGCCTGGACCCGTGGGAACTTCCACGGCGGGGCGGCGGCCGCCCGCCGGCTGCCCGGCTGGCCCGGCTGGGAGTGGACCTGCTGGTACGACGCCCACGAGCGGCAGCAGGCGGCGAGCGCCGGGGCGCTCGCCTTCGCCGCGCCGGACCCGTCCGCCGGAGTCCGGGCCTGGATCGAACAGCTCGACGAACTGCGGCCGGCCGACGGCACGGAGAGCGAGGCGCGAGCCGCGCTCCGTGCCGTGCTCGACGCCCTCGACCCGACTTCCATGGAGTGCGCACATGACCGGACTTGATCTCGACACCGCGCGCAAGGTGCTCGACAGCCAGCCGTTCAGCAGACTGCTCGGCGCGCGGATCACCGCCTTCGGCGACGGTGAGGCCGTGCTCGAGGTGGACGTCCGTGAGGACCTGCGCCAGCAGAACGGATATCTGCACGGCGGAGTCCTCGCGTACGCCGCCGACAACTCGATCACCTTCGCCGCCGGGACCACCCTCGGGCCGGCCGTGCTGACCGGCGGCTTCTCCGTGCAGTACATGCGGCCCGCCACCGGACGAACGCTGGTCGCCCGTGCCGCCGTCGTGCACACCGGACGACGGCAGGCCGTCGTCCGCTGCGATCTGCTCACCGTCGGTGCCGACGGGGACGAGACCCTCTGCGCCGTCGCACAGGGCACCGTCCTGTCCGCGGGGACATCGTGACGTCCGCGGGCCGGTGACCGGCCCGCCGTGTCAGGCCGCCGGGATCTCCTCCAGCCGGACAGGACGGTGCTCCCGGCGGGACAGTTCGCAGGCCTCCGCGATCCGCAGCGCCGTCAGTGCCTCCCGGCCGTCACACGGATTCTCCGCCTCGCCCGCCACCAGACGCACGAACGCGTCCAGCTCCGCCTCGTACGCCGGGGCGAAACGTTCGAGGAAGCCCGGCCACGGCTTGTCGACGGGCGGCAGGCCGTGCGGCTCCGTGGAGCTGATCGGCGTACGGTCGTCGAGGCCGACGGCGACCTGGTCGAGCTCGCCGGCCAGCTCCATCCGCACGTCGTAGCCGGCGCCGTTGCAGCGGGTGGCGGTCGCCGTGGCCAGCGTCCCGTCGTCGAGCGTGAGCAGCGCCGCCGCCGTGTCGATGTCGCCCACCTCCTTGAACATCGGATGGCCGGCGTCCGAGCCGGTCGCGTACACCTCGGTGACCTCACGGCCGGTCACCCACCGCAGGATGTCGAAGTCATGGACCAGGCAGTCCCGGTACAGGCCGCCCGACAGCGGCAGGTAGGCCGCGGGCGGCGGCGCGGGGTCGGAGGTGATGGCCCGTACGGTGTGCAGCCGGCCGAGGCGGCCGGAGCGCACCAACTCGCGCGCCGCCGTGTAGCCGGCGTCGAAGCGCCGCATGAAGCCCAGCTGGAGTTCGGTTCCCGCCTCCTCGACCGCCCGCAGCGCCCCCAGGGTGCCCGGCAGGTCCAGGGCGATCGGCTTCTCGCAGAACGCCGGGATGCCGGCGCGCGCGGCACGGGCGATCAGTTCGGCGTGCGCGGCGGTCGCGGAGGCGATCACCACCGCGTCCACGCCCCATGTGAAGACCTCGTTGCTGCTGGGCGCGGCGGTGGCGCCGCAGCGGTCCGCCACCTCCGCCGCCCGGACGGCGTCGGTGTCCGCCACGACCAGGGAACCCACCTCGCGGTGGCGGCTGAGCACCCCCGCGTGAAAGCTGCCGATACGTCCCGTCCCGATGAGTCCGATGCGCATGGCCCAAAGGTGGAGGTGGGGCCACCGCGCTGTCAAGACTTTGTCCTGACAATCGAACCTCACGACTTCCCGTCAACATGGCGTGCGACTACGCTCCCTCACGTGCCCAAGCAGCCCAGACACGAGACGGGACCGTCGCTGTCGCTCCAGCTGAGCGTGGACCGGACCAGCCCGGTCCCGCTCTATTTCCAGCTTTCGCAGCAGCTGGAATCAGCCATCGAGAGGGGGGCGCTCACCCCCGGCAGTCTGCTCGGCAACGAGATAGAGCTCGCGGCCCGGCTCGGGCTGTCCCGGCCCACCGTCCGCCAGGCCATCCAGTCCCTGGTGGACAAGGGGCTGCTGGTGCGCCGCCGAGGCGTGGGCACCCAGGTCGTGCACAGCCAGGTCAGGCGGCCGCTGGAGCTCAGCAGCCTCTACGACGACCTGGAGGCGGCCGGCCAGCGGCCCGCGACGGTCGTGCTCACCAACGAGATCGAGCCCGCGAGCGCCGAGGTCGGGGCCGCCCTCGGCGTCCCCGAGGGCAGCGACGTGCGGCTGATCGAGCGGCTGCGCTACGCCCACGGCGAGCCGATGGCCCGGCTCCGCAACCATCTGCCGGCCGGCCTGATCGAGTGCGACACCGAACGGCTGGAGTCCACCGGCCTCTACCGGATGATGCGGGCCGCGGGCATCACCCTGCACAGCGCCCGCCAGTCGGTCGGCGCCCGCACGGCGACGGAGCAGGAGGCCGAACTGCTCGGCGAGCCGGCCGGAGCACCGCTGCTGACGATGGAACGCGCCACCTTCGACGACACGGGCCGGCCGGTCGAGTTCGGCTCCCACGTCTACCGCGCCTCGCGCTACGCCTTCGAGTTCCAGCTCCTGGTACGGCCGTAGATCACCGCGTCTCCGGCCGCGGGCGGGAGCCCTCGCGTAAGAATGTTCGGACAAAGTCTTGACGGGGTCGCGGAGCAGCCGTAGAAACTCACCCAGCCGCAACCGGGCGGCCGGGAGAGAAGGCGGACCCACCATGCGTAGCCCCCGCACGGCAGCAGCCCTGCTCGCCGCATGTGCCCTGGTCGTCGTCGCCGGATGCAGCAGTTCCGGTGGCAAGGACGCCGACGAGAAGCCGTCGGGGGACGGCGCGGGCGGCGAGGCCGCGAAGACCCCCCGGATGAAGATCGCCATGGTGACGCACTCAGGTCAGGGCGACACCTTCTGGGACATCGTCCAGAGCGGGGCCAAGGTCGCCGCCCGCAAGGACAACGTCGACTTCCTCTACGCGGCGAACCCGGAGGGCAAGGAGCAGGCCCAGCTGGTCCAGACGTACATCGACCAGAAGGTCGACGGGATCATCGTCACCCTCGCCAAGCCGGAAGCGATGAGCGACGTGGTGAAGAAGGCCGTGGCGGCGGGCATCCCCGTCGTCACGATCAACTCCGGAGCGGAGTTCTCCGACGGCCTCGGCGCGCTCAGCCACATCGGCCAGGACGAGTCGGTGGCCGGCGAGGCCGTCGGCGAGGAGCTCAACGCCCAGGGGAAGAAGAAGGCGCTCTGCGTCATCCACGAGCAGGGCAACGTCTCCCTCGAGGCCCGCTGCGCCGGCGTGAAGAAGACCTTTGACGGCACGGTCGAGAACCTCAACGTCGAGGGCACCAACATGCCCGCCACCACCTCCTCCGTC
Organism: Streptomyces sp. NPDC054847; assembly: GCF_053610925.1. Classification (NCBI taxonomy): domain Bacteria; kingdom Bacillati; phylum Actinomycetota; class Actinomycetes; order Kitasatosporales; family Streptomycetaceae; genus Streptomyces; species Streptomyces sp. NPDC054847. The sequence continues at coordinate 10,692 of NZ_JBSGZJ010000032.1, forward strand.
GAGGCGAAACTCCAGAGCGCCGAGGACATCGACGCCGTCGTCACCCTCGGGGCGCCCTTCGCCGCCGCGTCGGTGAAGGCCAAGCAGGGCGCCGGGTCGGCGGCGGAGATCAGCACCTTCGACCTCAACGCGGAGGTCGTCGCCCGTCTCAAGGCCAAGGAGATCGCCTTCGCGGTCGACCAGCAGCCCTACCTCCAGGGCTATCTCGCGGTCGACGAACTGTGGCTCAACAAGGTCAACGGCAACGTGATCGGCGGCGGCAAGCCGATCCTCACCGGCCCCGCCCTGGTCACCGAGAAGGATGTCCCCGCGCTTGAGAAGCTCACGGCCGACGGCACGCGGTGAACGCGCCCGAAGCGGCCCCCGCAGCCGCCTGCCCGCCCCCGCTGCCGACCCCGCCACCAGCGATGACCGATACTTGGGCGGCCGGCCGGGTCCGTCCCGGGGCCGGCCGCAGCAGGCAGGACAGCGAGTACGGCAAGAAGGGCACCACGTCGTGGCAAGGGCAAGGACAGGGGTACGCGCGCTCGGCGCGGTGCTGGCGGCGGTACTCGGCATGTCCCTCGCGGGATGCAGCAGCACCGGCGGCAAGCGGGCGGAGGACGCCCGCAAGGCCCAGGCCGCGGCCGGGAAGGCCGCGGTGAACACGCCGCGCTGGACCTTCGCCATGGTCACCCACTCGGGCGACGGCGACACGTTCTGGGACATCGTCCAGAGCGGCGCCGAGCAGGCCGCCGCCAAGGACAACATCAACTTCCTCTACGCCCACAGCGACGAGGGACAGCAGCAGGCGCAGCTCGTCGACTCCTACATCTCCAAGAAGGTCGACGCGCTGATCGTCACGCTCGCCAAGCCCGACGCGATGAAGGCCGTCGTCGCCAAGGCCCGCAAGGCCGGCATCCCCGTGATCACGGTGAACTCCGGATCCGAGCAGTCCAAGGCGTACGGCGCCCTCACCCACATCGGCCAGGACGAGACGATCGCCGGCGAGGCCGTCGGCGACGAGCTCGACGCGCGCGGCAAGAAGAAGGCCCTGTGCGTCCTGCACGAGCAGGGCAACGTGGGCCACGAGCAGCGCTGCGCGGGCGCGAAGAAGACCTTCGGCGGCGACATGCAGAACCTGTACGTCGACGGGACCAACATGCCCGACGTCCAGGCCTCCATCGAGGCGAAGCTCCAGGCCGACCGGTCCATCGACTCCGTCGTCACTCTCGGCGCGCCGTTCGCGGACGCCGCCGTCCAGGCCAGGAGGACCGCGGGGTCCAAGGCCGAGATCGACACCTTCGACCTCAACCCCAAGGTGGCGAAGGCACTCCAGGAGGGCACGCTCGGCTTCGCGGTCGACCAGCAGCCCTATCTCCAGGGCTACCAGGCAGTGGACCTGCTGTGGCTCTACAAGTACAACGCCGACGTCCTCGGCGGAGGGCGGCCCGTCCTGACCGGACCCCAGATCATCACCGAGAAGGACGCCGCCGAGCTCGAGGAATTCACGGAGCGGGGGACCCGATGAGCACGAGCGCACCACCGGCCACACCCGACAAGGCGCCGGACAGGACGGACGAGCGGCTGCTGCGCACGTCACCGCTGCGGAAGCTGATGGGCCGCCCCGAGCTGGGCTCGGTCGTCGGCGCCGTCGCCGTCTTCGTCTTCTTCTCCGTCGTCGCGGACGCCTTCCTGCGGACGTCCAGCCTCGCCACCGTCCTGTACGCGGCCTCGACCCTCGGCATCATGGCCGTGCCGGTCGCGCTGCTGATGATCGGCGGGGAGTTCGACCTCTCCGCGGGTGTCATGGTGACCAGCTCCGCGCTGATCTCCTCGATGTTCAGCTACCAGATGACGGCCAACGTCTGGGTCGGAGCCCTTGTCTCCCTGCTGGTCACCCTCGGGCTGGGCGCCTTCAACGGCCTGATGCTCACCCGTACGAAACTGCCCAGCTTCATCATCACGCTCGGCACGTTCCTGATGCTGACGGGCCTCAACCTCGGCCTCACCAAACTCATCAGCGGCACGGTCTCGACCAAGTCCATCGGCGACATGGAGGGCTTCCCATCCGCCAAGAGCGTCTTCGGCGAGTTCACCGTGGGCGGCACGACGATCAAGGCGACCATCGTGTGGTGGGTCGTGCTGATCGCGCTGGCCACCTGGATCCTGCTCCGCACCCGCTTCGGCAACTGGATCTTCGCGGTCGGCGGCGGCGCCGACGCGGCCCGCGCCGTGGGCGTCCCGGTCAAGCGGACCAAGATCCTCCTGTACATGGGTGTGGCCTTCGCCGCCTGGGTCTCCGGCCAGCACCTGCTGTTCTCGTTCGACGTCGTGCAGTCCGGGGAGGGCGTCGGCAACGAGCTGACGTACATCATCGCCGCGGTCATCGGCGGCTGTCTGATCACCGGCGGCTACGGCTCGGCGATCGGCTCGGCCGTCGGCGCGCTGATCTTCGGCATGACCAGCAAGGGCATCGTCTACGCGGAGTGGAACCCGGACTGGTTCAAGTTCTTCCTCGGAGCGATGCTCCTCCTGGCCACCCTGCTCAACGCATGGGTACGCAAGCGTGCGGAGGCGACCACCTAAATGAGTGCCCTTGTCGAGCTCGACGACGTCAGCAAGTACTACGGCAACATCCGGGCCCTCGAAGGCGTGTCCCTCGAGTGCCACGCCGGTGAGATCACCTGTGTCCTCGGTGACAACGGCGCCGGCAAGTCGACCCTGATCAAGATCATCGCGGGACTGCACCGGCACGACGCCGGCACCCTGCGCATCGAGGGCGAGGAGACCTCCCTCACCGGCCCGCGCGAGGCGCTGGACCGGGGGATCGCCACCGTCTACCAGGATCTGGCGGTCGTCCCGCTGATGCCGGTCTGGCGCAACTTCTTCCTCGGCTCTGAGCCGACCCGCGGCAAGGGCCCCTTCAAGCGCCTCGACGTGGAGACGATGCGGCGGACCACCCGGGCCGAGCTGCTGCGGATGGGTATCGACCTCCGCGACGTCGACCAGCCCATCGGGACGCTGTCCGGCGGTGAGCGGCAGTGCGTGGCCATCGCCCGCGCCGTCTACTTCGGCGCCAAGGTGCTGGTGCTGGACGAGCCGACGGCCGCACTGGGTGTGAAGCAGTCCGGCGTGGTGCTGAAGTATGTGGCCGCGGCCCGCGACGCGGGTCTGGGCGTGGTGCTCATCACCCACAACCCGCACCACGCCTATCTGGTCGGCGACCGTTTCGTGCTCCTCAAGCGCGGTGTGATGTCCGGAAGCCACACCAAGCAGAGCGTCACACTCGACGAGCTCACCCGGCAGATGGCGGGCGGAAGCGAGCTGGAGGACCTCCGCCACGAGCTGGAGCGCGCCCCGGCGCCCACCCATCTCGGCGGCCACGCCGCCGGTACCGGAGAGCCCGCCGGCGAGGCGCGCCGGAAGGACTGAGCCCGCGGGCCTACTAGCATCGGGAGGGCGGGCGCCGCCCGACCCGGGACTCCGACCGGCCACCACGACCCCGCAGGGACGACTTGAGTACGTACCGCGACTTCACGAACCGAGGCACCGCCCGCGCCACCGTCCTCAAGACGGTCGGCACGCGCGAGCGGCGCTCGCACCTCACCGCGCCCCGCGTACCCACGGTCGGCATCGACATCGGCGGCACCAAGGTGATGGCGGGCGTCGTCGACGCCGACGGACTCATCCTCGAGAAGATCCGCACCGAGACCCCCGACAAGTCCAAGAGCCCCAAGGTCGTCGAGGACACCATCTGCGAGCTGGTGCTCGACCTCTCCGACCGGCACGACGTGCACGCCGTGGGCATCGGTGCGGCCGGCTGGGTCGACGCGGACCGCTCCAAGGTGCTCTTCGCACCCCACCTCGCCTGGCGGAACGAGCCCCTGCGCGACGCCCTCTCCGCGCGTCTCGCCGTCCCCGTACTGGTCGACAACGACGCCAACACCGCCGCCTGGGCGGAGTGGCGCTTCGGCGCCGGACGTGGCGAGGACCACATCGTCATGATCACGCTCGGTACCGGCATCGGGGGCGCGATCCTCGAGGACGGCCAGGTCAAGCGGGGCAAGTTCGGTGTCGCCGGCGAGTTCGGCCATATGCAGGTCGTGCCCGGCGGCCACCGCTGCCCGTGCGGCAACCGCGGCTGCTGGGAGCAGTACAGCTCCGGCAACGCCCTGGTCCGTGAGGCCCGCGAGCTCGCCGCCGCCGACTCGCCGGTCGCCTACAGCATCATCGACCGGGTCGGCGGCAACATCGGCGACATCACCGGGCCGCTCATCACCGAGCTGGCCCGCGAGGGCGACGCGATGTGCGTCGAGCTGTTCCAGGACATCGGGCAGTGGCTCGGTGTCGGCATCGCCAACCTCGCCGCCGCCCTCGACCCGTCGTGCTTCGTCATCGGCGGCGGCGTCAGCGCCGCCGACGATCTGCTGATCGGCCCCGCCAGAGAAGCGTTCCGCCGTCATCTCACGGGCCGCGGCTACCGCCCGGAGGCCCGGATCGCCAAGGCCCAGCTCGGCCCCGAAGCGGGTATGGTCGGCGCGGCCGACCTCGCGCGGCTGGTGGCCCGACGCTTCCGCCGGGCCAACCGCCGCCGTGTGGAACGCCACGAGCGCTACGAGCGCTACGCCCAGGCCCTGCGCAACCCGAGTTCTGTACGCCCCACCCAGGAACCGCCGTCATGACAACGCTGACCACCCGCCAGCCCACGCCGCAGCCCACTCCGCCGACCCCCGAGGGCCGGCGCCACATGATCGTGCGCCGCTGGATCACCGCGATCGTCATCGTGCTGCTCATCGGCATCCCCGCCGGCTACCTGGTGATCTCCGCCGGGCAGAGCCGCGCCAGTGGCCGTGACAAGGAGGCGGAGTCCGCCGCCCAGGGCCTGCGCGACTTCTGGCCTTCCATCATGAAGCGCCGCATCTTCGAGGTGCCGGTCCCCGAAGGCGCCAAGCGCGTCTCCTACTTCGAGACCAGCAACTGGAAGACCAGCCGGCTGTACGTCCAGTTCCGCACCTCGGCCAAGGGCCTCGACAGCTTCCTGAAGGGAGCGGGGACGAGCCGCGCGGCACTCGAGAACGGCAAGGTCACCATCAGCGAGCGGGACTCCGCCGTGGTCGGCTGGAACTTCAAGCTGAAGGGCCGTGCCTGGGCCGGCACCGTCCACAACCAGAAGGACCCGCGGCCGAGCAAGGACATCGTGGTCGACCTGACGGAGCCAGACCGCCCCTGGGTGTACGTGGTCTCCACGGCCAACCCGTAGGAGCCCGCTCAGCCGTCCGACAGCCGGTGCCTGGCCCACCCGTGGCTCCTCATGAGGGCCACGGTTCCGTGGGGCGGGCGGTCGCCCACTCGTCGCGGGCCGGCGGGCCGGTCGGGCAGGCTCAGCTGTCCCCCTTCTTCTCGTGGGCCTTCTCGACCCAGGTCCCCGCCGTGATCCCGGCCTCGTCGAGGTGCCAGGCGGCCTGCAGGCAATGGAGCGCCGGAATGCCGAGCCGCCCGAACAGATCGCGTGCCGGAACGAGTTCGGCGAGCCGAGGGGTGAGCCGGCGCACATCGAACGGCGCATCGGCGTGCTCTCCGGTCCGGAGCTGCGCGATGACGTCGAGGGAGTCGTCTTCCTTCTCTCTCGCCTTCCAGAAGTCCCGAACTCCCTCGAGTTCCCACTTCGGGGGAAGCAGAGTGCCCAGACTCAATGCGAGAGCACGATCGGAGACGGTCGTGAATATGGCGTTGGTGCACACTTCCGCGGCCTCACCCAGCGGTACGTCCGGCACACCCCTGGCGGAAGCGGCTTCCTCCTGCTTCTCCCTCATCTCTTCGGTCTGCTCGCGGAAGACCTCTTCAGCCTTCGCCCGATCCTCCGGAGGTCCACCGGCATCACCCATCTGTGGCAGCAACGAGGCGGCCCGAGCTGTGGTCCTCGCGAGGTCGAGCCGTTGCGCCGCGGGGATGCTCGGATCGCTCGCCATTTCTGTCGCTCCGGCCAGCTCCGCCTTCGGTCCCTGCGGCCCCGTCGGCTGTTCCGGGACGGAGCTCTCTGACCCACCGGCTCCTTCCGGAGCCAGTGAGGCGGTCAGCGGGTTCAGGATCAGGAGCAGCTCGGTCCGGAGTTCGGGGGGCGTCCCGGGTTCACTGATCACGTCCAGAGCCGAAGTCGCCCGCTCCACCGCCGAGATGGTGCCTGCCCGCCGCTCGGGCGGCACCCGCGGATCGTGGCTGCCCGTCACCGCGGAGGCCACCTGCCGCACGATCGGGGTCAGCTGCTCCCTCAGTTCAGAGGGTGTCTCACGGTTGCTGATCACTGCCAGCGCGGAGGTGACATGCTGTGCGATATCGGTGACCTCTTCACGCTCCTGCGGTGCCGTCATCGGATCCTGGACCGTCTTGAGCGTGGCAGTCAGCTGCTGCACGGCCGGCGCGAGTTCCGCAGGGGCGCTCTTTCCTGCCTCCTTCAGGTTCGCCGTTGCCGTTTCGATCTCTTTGTTCTGCTGCGCCAGTTGTCCGGAGACCGATGGGTCCGATTCTCCGGTCCCCGGCGACCCGTCAGGAGCTGGTGTCTTCCCCGGTGTGGTGGTCTCGCCCGGCGTGGTCGTGTCCCCCGGAGGGGGAGGTTCGTCCGGCGGCGGGGGAGGAGGCGTATCGGGCGGAGGGGGAGGTTCGTCCGGGGGCGGCGGAGGAGGCGTATCCGGCGTCGGGGGAGGTTCGTCCGGCGGCGGGGGAGGAGGCGTTGTTTGCATGGGTGCCGCCGTGCTTCCGCCGCCGGTGTGAGGCGCTGCCGCCGCAGTCGCCACTCCGGCAGGCAGTGCGAGCGAGGCGGCCAAGGCGCATGCTCCGGCCACGCGGTAGAGGTTGCGCCGGGCGACTATGGCCATGATGTGTTCCAGATGCGCTGCTCGGTTGTATCGGCTTTGAGCGATCTGATTTCCACTCTTTACCCGGACGGCGCATCCCGCAACGCGGCCCGCTGGTTGCCCGTGACTGTTTGAACCGGGAAATGTGTGAGGGGTGAAAGGTGTCGCGATCAATCGGGTCCGGCGACCGCGCGGTCGTGCTTATCGTGACTGGTCAGTTGCTGTTCGTCCCCAGGAGCCGTGCGAAGGGAATTGTGGCCATGGCATTGGTGAGAGCAACGCCATACCTTTCTCTTTCTCGCTCGTCCTCTTCTGCCGCCCCCCTCCTGAAATCAATGACTTCTCGAGGCTTGTGTGACAAGATATAGAATTCGTTTTCAGCGCCGGATCCGGTCCACCCGTAGTAGGAAACCACGTATCGAGGCCGGCGGGTCACATTGATCATGTTGTTGTTGTGGAGGACCCTGCCGCGGTTGATGATGTGGTCATCGCATTCAATGGGAGGGCAGTAGAACTGCGTGTCTGTATGCCAGGAATGATGCGGGATCGCGAATGCGTCATCGATCCTCCCGCGGTCCTTCCGCATGACGGTCATGGTCAGGTCGGCCTCGATCATGTCGTACGTGGCGGACCTGGGCAGTTGGACGACTCGTTCTCTGACGTACTGTTCACCGGGCTCGAGCCAGTTGCTGGGCCCGTAGAAGCGTGCGGCACTGATCGTCTCCCGGGTGGGGGACTTCACGTAGCGCCCTACTCTTGATCCCTCCGTATCGGCGTCCATCATCCTTCTCCACTCCCGGAGCCCGCTGCCGTCACTGGCGTACTTCACGGAGACCCCGTAGATCCCGTAATTGTCGCTCGTGATGTAAGCCGGAACCTTTCCGGAATTACGCGCCCGGAAGGTGACGGGGAGATGGATGATCTGCCGCTTCGCATCCGGTTGCGGCGTCCCGAATTTCACTTCGAGATCGAACAGCACCGGAGCCGAGGTCGGTTGATAGAGCGCAGAATATGCCAGGTTGAAGGTGGCCAGAAGCGTCGTTGCTGTCACACCGGCCGCAAATTGTTTGGGATAGGGAATGCCTGTCCATGCCCTCTCCCTGAGAAGCAACTGGAGTGCCCAGATGGACCAGCCCGTGAGCGGAAGGTACGTCAGCATATAGGGCGTGTATTCTCTTTCCTCGAGCCACATGAATGACAGCAGGCCGTTGGTGACCAGCGCGATGAACGCGCCGAGCAGGATCACTGCTCCGGAAAATCTCAGTCGGCGCTTTCCCCAGTAATCGAGCACCGCCAGTGCCGCCACGCCCTGCACCGCCCCCGCGAAGGCGAAGAGGAACCCGGTGACACGCCCCGCGAAAGTCAGGGCCCCGATGGCGTCGGGCATCCCCACGACGACGAGCAGGACCATGGAGCCCAGCAGACCCGCCATCATGAGCGCGATGGTCGCGCGCCTCCGCCCGGTGGGGGCCGGCCATGTCCCGCTGTCGCCGCCGAGCCAGACTATGAGTGACCGGTCCTCGACATCCACGTCCTCCGGATGACCGAGGCGACGGAGAAGCTTTCTCAACCCCCGCAGTGACCAGGCGCTGCCCACCGTCTCGCCGCCCATGGTGACCTCGCGCAGGCCGCGGCCGTCCGGTGGCTGCACCACCACCTTGGGTTTGTTCATGGGGCCACGATCAGATTCGCCCCCGGTGCGTGCAAACCAGGTTGACCCGTCCAGCGCAGCACGGAGCCGCGGCCGGACCCGCGAGCACGGTGCCGCGGGCCGGCCTCAGTAGCGGGGCTTGGCGACTAGGCCGTAGGACCATTCACGCCCCTTCGACATCTCGAAGTGCAGGTGCGGCCCGGTGGAGTTTCCTGTGTTTCCCACCTTTCCGATCTGCTGGCCCGCGGCGACCTTCTGGCCGGCCTTCACCTGCCGCTGTGAGAGGTGGCAGTAGGTGTAGATGTGACCGTTGTCCCCACGCAGTCCGATCCACTGGCCGTATGCGCCGCCCGCGCTGTTGGACCAGGCGATGGTGCCGCTGCGTACGGCGACCACCGGGGTGCCCGACCGGGCGGCGAAGTCCTGGCCGGTGTGCCGGCCGATGCCGTCCGGCTTCCATTTGTACGGGCCGGGCGAGAAGAATTCGAAGGTGACCCTGTGGCCGGGCACAGGGGACTTCACGCGTCCCTTGCTCGGGGCGCCCGCGCCACCGGCGGCGGGTCGTGCGCCTTTGCAGTCGACGGTGAAGCGGGCGTGACGGCCCAGTGTGGTGAGCGACTTGCAGCCGGGCACACCGTCGGCGTCGGCTCCCTTGAAGCCCTGGGCGATCTGTTCGGCTCGGTAGGCGGCCTTGGTCTGTTCGCCGAAGAGCCCGGTGGCTCCGTCAGGGATCTTGCGGCCCCGTGCGATCAGGGCCTTCTGCACCGTACGGACGTCCGCGTTCTTCTTGCCGAACTGGACGTTGGAGAGTGCGACCATGGCGGTCTCCTTAGTATCCGCGGGCAGGCCGGTTCGGGTCCGCCTGCTGTACACGGGCGGCGAAGTTCGAGCCCGACTGGTTCACGTGATAGCGGTCGCGCACGTAGTTGATCGTCGCGCACATGTCCGCGACCACGTCGTAGGGCGTGGTCGCCGTGCCCGCCTGGTGGTACGTGGCGAATGTCGCGGGGACGCACTGCGTGGCGCCGCGGGAGCAGTTCTGCGGGTGGCCGTCCGGCGCGAGTCGGCCGCGCGCGTTGGCGTCCACCAGGTTCACCCTGAACCTCGGGTGGTTGTGGATGGACTCGCGCCGGGTGATGGTGGTCAGCGCCGGGACGCCGAACTGCGTTTCCATGCCCGTCAGTTCGCACGCCTTCTTGGCGTAGCGCCGCATGGCAGCCTCCCCGGCGTCGTCGTCAGGGTCGTCGTAGGTCACCTGGCTGAGGCTGATCCTGCCGTTGCCGGCGGCGGGCCGGGCGCCTTCGCAGTCGACGGTGAAGCCGACGTGACGGCCCAGTGCGGTGAGGGACGTGCACCCGGGTATGCCGTCGGCGTCCGCTCCCTCGAAGCCCTGGGCGATCTGTTCGGCTCGGTAGGCGGCCTTGGTCTGTTCGCCGAAGAGCCCGGTGGCTCCGTCCGGGATCCTGTGACCCCTGGCGATCAGGGCCTTCTGCACGATCCGCACGTCCTCGTTCTTCAGGCCGAAGCGCACGCTGGACAGGGCGACCATGACGCCTCCCCTCCTCTCATGGTTCCGGGGGCCGCACGGTGAGCCGGTGCGGACGTGTCGTGGAGGACGGGCCGTCGGGACACGGTCCGCCGCCGGCTCAGCATTCACCGATGTCTGTTCGCGACGCGCCACGACATGGTGGCCTCCCAGTCGATCTCGGCTCGGCGCCCGGTCGTCCGCCACGTACGGAAGGACGACCGATGCCGGCGCGCCTTCGCGACCAAGGCTACGGACGTGCCGTCAGCTCAGCGTCAACCGCCGTCGTCCGGCCGGGAGACCACGGGCCGGCGAGTACCGTACGCGACACCCGTCCCCGCAGTCCTACGAAGGCCAGCAGGCGCTGGGCGTTCCGGCACAGTTCCACGGGCTCGGCCCCGAATTCCAGTCGGAACTGGCCGAGCAGCCACAACCGAGGGGGAGGGGATGCCAGTTTGATCGCCTCGCTCAACAGTTCCTCGTGACCGCCACCCTGCTCCCAAGGAAGCCTGTCATCTTCAGTTTCCGGCCGCCGGGCGAGCGGTGCAAGTAGCGAAGCCCTACCCGTCCGGTTCCGCTGCACCTATCTATTGGCCGGTCCTTGGGCTCGTGCGCGTTTTTCCTCCTTTTCCTTTTCGGCATCCCCGACATTACTGCCGGGTGCCTTGACGTTGTCGATCAGATGCTGGCCCTGCCGGTCGACTGCGCGCGTGACGGACTCTTGCAGGACTCCGAAGGCGAAGGCCCACGCACATACCTGGGTCGACGTATCGAGGTTGGTCAGGCCGGGAAGGAACTCGCCACTCATCAGGAGTATCCCCGCCACCGCCGTCAGCGCCCCGACGGGGAGCCGGAGGATTATCAGCCCTGTCGCCACGTGGTACGGCCCAGAAGTGCCTCTGACTCCCTTCAGGGACACGGCCCCCGCTACGGCTGCCGCGAACAGTCCGATGAATTCGAGAAAGAAGATGCTTGCTGCCTTCGGTGTCTCTCCCAAGGGACAGACCTTGGTCGCGCCTCCCCCGCCCGGCGTCCCCTCCGTGTTCGTGAAGCACACTCGCTCGGCAACGTCCGGGGCGAAGATGCCCCATATGCCCAGGGCCACGGCTATCAGCCAGAGAGCTCCAGCGGCCATGACGACTATCTGGGTGAAGCTCCGGACTCGTGCTCTTTCTGCTTCTTCCGCCTGGTAGGCGGCGTGCAGCGTGAGGGCCGCCAATTCCCTGTCGTTCGAACCCAGTGATTTTGGCGCCCGGCTGAGGCCGAATATTTTTCGTTCAGGGCTGTGCAACGCGGCGCTGAGCTGCTGCAGAAGTACGTCGTCATGCATGAGGTGCAGCTTGGCGTGCGAGAGGGCATACAGGCCTTTGTCGTGCAGCTCGGCTTCCGGGGCAATCCTGAGCAGAGCCACTTCTGCTTCGTGCACATTCGCGAGAGCCCTGTCCGCCGATGCGCCCAGAAGACGCTGCCACCAGGAGCAGTCCCGCAATGTATTCCGAGCGGCATCAAGGTGGGCATTCGCTGTTGCCACGGTCCTGGCATCCTCGGCGGACACCTTCCCCCCGGACTTCCGTCGTTCTTCGAACTTGTTCAGCTGCCCTTGGAGATGTGCCACGTGAGCATTCGCACGCTGATACCAGGAGGATCCCTTGACCGTAACGTCGGGGTCTGTACCGCCTCTGCCACCCATCATGGGTCCGTCCTCCTCGGCGGATACCTCAACTTCAGTGAACCCCTGCGGGTTTGGTGAGCAACTCATGCAGCGGACCGTGCGGTGCGGAGGAATCAGGCGCCGAATTGCAGGCGGACCGGGACGGACAGACGGCGTCGGCGGACCTCGTCGCCGCGGACCGGGACAACGTCAAGGCACATCTCGAACTCGCCCCGCGGGGACACCGGGCCTTCCAGCCCCCGTTCACCTCGCTGCATCCGGAGGACGACGAGATCGACCGCCATGTGTTCGCCAAGCACAGGTTCCCGCGAGTTCACCGGGTGCCGGCTGCCGCCACGCCCAGGCGGTCGGCGATACGCCGGCGCACCGCCGCCATCTCGATCCCCCGCGGATCGACCTTCCCCGGCTGCCATTCCAGGTGGCCGATCACACTGCGCTCGCTCCAGCCGAACGCCCGGCAAATGGCGGCGGCCGCCTTCTCGATCGCCTCCACCTGCGCCTGCGGCCACGGGTCCTGGCCGTCACCGAGGTTCACGCACTCGAAGCCGTAGAAGTGAGCGTTCCCGTCGGCCTTGGCCTGGTTGTCCGGAGGCAGTGCGACCTCGTCGATCACCGCCTGCAGGACGTCGGGATCGCCCTTCCCGGCGTGGTTGGCACGACCGTTGCCGACCATGTGTACGGTGCCGTCCTTCGCGATGACTCCGTGGCACAGCGGCCCGGGCAGCGAGGAGTGCCCGTTGTAGCACAGCTCCACGCTGGTCTTGGTGCCGGAGGTGACCGTGTGGTGGATCATCACGCCGTGCAGCGGGCCCCAGGGGCCCTTGTGGTTGCGGTTGTGGGTTCGCCATGACCGGTGTTCGACAACGGTGAGTCCTTCGGCGCGCAGCGCGGCAAGCAACCGGTCGGGTGAGAGTGGGGTGGCCATGATTCTCCTTGCGAGAATTCGAACCGGCTCCTGCTTCGAGTCCGAGGAGCCGGGAAGTCCCGACGTACAGGGCGGCCGACCGATGGCCGGGGGCCGCGGAATTCGGAACGGCGCGACCGGTCACCTTCGGCAGGGTGACGAACTTCGAGGTGTCGTCAGACATCTGAAGTCGTGCGGACCAGCTCGATTCCCACTGTAGACCGGTGCCCTGACGACCGACAGCCTCCATTCACTCTTCAATCGGTCCGGCTCGTTGAATGCGAAGCCATTCATGCGCGGTTCGTTGAATGCGAACCGATAATCGCGGCGTTCCATCCGCGGAACTCCGGTAGTAGACCCCCGTGATCGCGCCTAAACTGAAGGCGATATCGCCGTCCCGGCGCGGGAAGCGGTGAGGGACCGGGCCCCGACGGGCGGGGTATTTCCGTGACTTCGTCCACGGCTCATCCACTGGACAAGGTCACATCAGCCGAGCGCCCGCACCGGGGGCGGCCGGCCGCCGCACATCCCGGCCGGGCGTGGCGCACCGCAGCACCCTCATAGACCGGTCGGCGGCGCGGAGCGAGACGGGCGGTGTCCGGGAAGCGGACGCCGCCCGGGGACAGCGAGGTTCCCATGCCCGACACGACCAGGCTCCCGATCGTGTACGTCCGGGGATTCGCCGGCGACACAGAAGGGATAGACAAAACCGTCAAGGACCCGTTCTACGGCTTCAACGAGGGCTCCACCCATGTCCGAGTGGGAGCGGGAAACGTGCCCAGCTTCCACCAGTTCGAAAGCCCGCTGCTGCGGCTCATCCTCGACGAGGATTACAGGATTCTGGTGGAGGGCGGCCAGGACGCCTATCTGGACACCCATGAAAGCGTCCCCTCCAATTCGATCTGGATTCTGCGTTTCTACGATGTCTCCGCCACTACGTGGGGCGCGGAGCCGAAGAAGTTCCGGATCGAGGGTGCCGCCGCGGACCTTCTGAAGTTGATCGACAAGCTTCGCGAGAAGTCGGGGGCGACGCACGTCCACCTGGTCGCCCACTCCATGGGCGGGCTCATCTGCCGCTGCCTCCTGCAGAAGATGCTCCCCGACGCCGGCCGTGACCCGGCCGACTGCGTGGCCAAAGTCTTCACGTACGGATCACCGCACGGAGGCATCACCTTCGACGCCGGGTTCGGCCTCTTCGAGAGGGTGCGTGACGCGACGGGTCTCAACGGTGCCGAGGTGTTCGGGCCGGAGCGCATGTACGAGTACCTGACCCCGACATCGGACCACGATCCGCAGGGACGCCCACCGGACTGGCGCGCCCGGGACATGCCCGAGCGCGACAGTACGCACCCGAGAGCATTTCCTCGCTCTCGCATCTTCTGCCTGGTCGGCACCAATCCGAAGGACTACGACGTCGCCTTCGGCCTCTCCGCCGCCGTCGTCGGCGCGCACAGCGACGGGTTGGTGCAGATCGAGAACGCCTATGTCCCCGGCGCACACAGGGCGTTCGTGCACCGCAGCCACAGCGGCCGCTACGGCCTCGTGAACTCGGAGGAGGGTTACCAGAACCTGCGGCGGTTCCTCTTCGGTGACCGCAAGGTCGAGGCCACGCTCGCCGACTGCCGGCTTCCGTCGGTCGAAGGGACCACCTGGCAGGCCGAGGTCCGGCTGTCCGTACGGGGTCTGCCGATCGTCATGCACGAGCAGACGGCCGAGCACTGGTGCCCGGTTCAACTGCCTTCGTCGGGCGCCCTGGCGGACGTTCCGCTGACCTCCGTGTTCCTGTGCAGCGGCCTGCGGCCGCAAGGCAGCGACACGACCATGCGCTACGCGCTCCAGCTGCGCGTCCTGTCGCTGCGTGAAAGGCGCGGGTTGCTGAGCTTCAGCGACCACCTCGAGCAGACCGCCGACTTCGACGACACCCTTGTGGTCGACATCGGTGAGGGCACATGGGCCGCTTGGAACTCGCTCATCCGCGGCACCATCAGGAGCCATGAGCCCAGCGGCGCTTCACTCCAGGACGAGGACACAAGCGAGGGGACCTGGGTGGCGAACATTCCGCTGCCCGCCTCCGCGCAGCCGATCCTCGGCGAGCAGGCTCGCATCCGGCTGACCGTCACGCCCTGGACGTGACGGCGGCGGGCGGCCGGACGGCGGACTCGAGCGCCCGCCCCCAAGGACCTCCTTCGTCGTGACGGTTCAGCGAAGCAGCGCTCCGCGCAGGGTGATGCCGTGCCGTGTGCGCAGCCGCCGCAGTTCCCACATCGCCACGAGGGTGACGGACAGTGGTGCTCCCAGGGTGAAGGCCATCCGCACCCAGAACGGCACGCTGTCGTAGGCGCCGCGGAACAGGTCGAAGAGAGCGACCTCCCACACGAGCAGCGTCGCGAGCAGCGGCGGAACCGTCTCGTGGAGGTCCGCTGTCCGGAAGACGTGCACGAGCGACTGCGCGATGCCGTAGAGACCGAACGGGGCGAGCCACAGCAGGAACGCGCCCAGGGCGAACAGAAGCACCACCCGCCCTGCGGATGCCGTCCAGTTCGTGTCCTCGGTCACGTAGCCCAGCCCCGTGATCAGTCTCGGCACGGCGAGTGTGACGACCAGCGCGAGCAGCGCCCCGGCGGGCTTGCCCACGCGGCGCAGGAACAGACGCCGGTTGGGCGGGCGGGCCGCCGCGATGAAAGCGGCGACGGAGACCGGGAAGGTCACCGCCAGCACGATGAGGGTCGTACGGATCTGGCCGAAGCGGTCGTCCACCACGGCGTCGGCGTCCGAGGCCAGCCCGTAGGACAGCAGCATCCACGTGATGGCGACCAGGCCGACGACCGTCCGGACGACCTGGACCTTCTTCACCATCGGGTCGTGCACACGGTCGGGCCGGGACGGCGTGAACACCGCGCGCCCCACGGCGATCGGGTTGAAGAGACGCCCGAAGGACAGGCGCCGAGGCGCCGGGGCAGGAGGCCAAGGGCCCGGCGGCGGCAGGGGTGGCCCGCCCGGTCCCGGCGGTCGCCCTCCGCCGTACGGGTTCCAGGGCGCCCCGGCACCGCCCCCGTTTCCGCTCATCCCCGTGTCCTTTGCGTCGCCGTGCCCAAGAGGTCACAAGGAGATTAGGCAATCGCAGCGCGTGAAACCATCTTGGTCGGGCTGCAGTTGCGCTGCTGTCGTGTGCCGACAGCGCCCGGGCCGCCACGGTCGGACGCTGGACCCCACCACGGCTCGGCGCGCCGCCTGCCGCCGCCCCCGGGCATCGCAAGGGCCGGGCGGAGGACATTCACGGATCTGGTGCATTCACGGATCTGGTGGAGGGACGTGACGGCCAAGCCGACGGGCGAGTGTCGGTGCCGGGTGTCAGTCTGGGACGAGACCTGATCTGCGAAAGGGAATCGTCGTGCTCACCACTGATTTCGTCCCCGGCTCCCCCTGTTGGCTGGACCTCGGTGCCCCAGACGTCCCGGCCGCCGCGGCCTTCTACGGCGCGGTGCTGGGGTGGGAGTACGAGTCCATGGGGGAGGGGGAGGACATGGAAGGCGGGATGTTCCGGAAGGAGGGCAAGATCGTCGCCGGCCTCGGCAAGCTCACGGAGGGGGGCGCGCGTCCCGCCTGGATGATCTACTACTGCGTCGCCGACGCGGATGCCACGACCCAGGCCGTGGAGAGCGCGGGCGGCACGGTACGGGTGGCGCCGAGGGACCTCGACGAGTGGGGCAGGATGGCGCAGTACAGCGACCCGCTGGGGGGCCAGTTCGCCGTCTGGCAGCCGGGGCAGAACAAGGGCGTCGACCTTGTGGACCAGCCGGGTTCGCTGTCCTGGACCGAGCTGTACACGAGCGACGTCGCGGCTGCGAAGGACTTCTACGGCCGGATCTTCGGCTGGCAGTTCAGCGACATGGACCTGCCGGGCGGCGGGGGCACGTACTCCCTCATCACTCCCGCCGGGCAGCCGGAGGAGCGTATGCACGGCGGCCTCATGCAGCTCCGCAAGGAGGACCTCGCTCTGGCCGACGGGAAGCCGTACTGGCACCCCGTGTTCGCGGTGGCCGACTGCGATGCCGCGGTCGCGCAGGTCAACGAGAAGGGCGGCAGCGTGCAGATGGGGCCGGAGGACGCGGAGGGTGTCGGCCGCCTGGCGGTCTGCCTCGACCCGTCGAACGCGGACTTCGTCGTGCTGACCCCGAGCGAGAGCTGACCGCCGGAAGACCCGGGCCGGCGGCTGCTGTGCGCCGACCGGCCCGGTTTGCTCCGACTCATCGATCGGCACGGTGTCCGTCTCGCTGTGAGTGAGCCGCCCGAAGTGCACGACGCACGCCGGCCGGGCCGGGTCCGTCAGGGCCTTTCCGCAGGGACACGGGTCGGGATGGTCGGCAGCACCATGTGCTCCGGCACCGAGGTCGGTACGCGGCCGGAGCGTGCGATCCCGAGAAGATCCGGCAGCTCGTAGTCCTGTGCCGCGTCGAGATCGACCGTGTATCCGAGGTCGCTCAGGCTCGCCACCGTCAGCCGGCTCAACGGGTTGTCGTTGCCGTCGATGTTCGGCGACATGAGCTCGTTGTCGAAGACGCTCTCGCGCCAGTGGCCTCCCGCGCTTCCGGCGCCGCCGACATTGGCGACGGGCACGGGGGTGGGCCCTTCTCCGGTGAGTGTGCCGAACTCCTTCATGGCGCCCGGTCCGACGAAGGTCGGGTCGTCGCCGGGGAAGTCCTTCAGGACGCCGAAGTCCTTCCAGACGGTGCCGATTCCCAGTACGTGTCCCATCTCGTGCGTAATGACGTCGAGGAGTGAGCCCTCCGCTTCCATCTGCGCCAGGTCGGCGCTGTCGAACATCATGCGCCCCTTCACGGGAAGTCCCGCTCCGCTGGCGGCGTCGTCCCTGCGGAACCGCGTAGGGCCGGCCTGCCCGAGGATGTTGGGGACGTTGTTGACACCGTCGATCGGCACGCCTTCGGCGTCGATCAGGAGATCGTCGATCACGACCCTGCCGGTGAGATCGTTGATGATCGCGGTCTCCAGGTCTCCTACGATGACGCGCGCCCAACGGTCCGCGGCCTCGGCGAACACGCTTTTCTGGCTGCCTGTCAGCCCTCCGAGGAACCGCACCTCGATCTGGAACGGAGACGTGGTCGCTGCGAGCTCCTCGGCGCGGCCGATGTCAGCGACTGCTCTGTAGGTTTCGAAGGCGTCATTGATCTGCCTGCCCATGGCTGCTGCTCCCATCGCTTGTAGCCGTCTTTCGCCCCCTGAACAACGTTAAACTTGTTCAGAGTTGTAGGCGATGCAATCAAATGTCGTTGAATATTCGTCTGTTTTCCGTGCAGTGCACGGCATTACATGTTCGGGCCCTGCCGTATCCTGGAAGGTGCACGACAGAGCGGGAAGCCCGGGCCGTTCGCTTCGGGTTCAACCACCGCTGGGTCCCCATGACTTCGGTCGGGCTTCTCACGCCTGAACTCCATGCGTGAAGGGAGCCTTCCATGGCTGCCAAGAAGCGTGCGTCCGCTGATCCCGGCCCCTCCCCAAGCGGTCAGAACAAGCTGATCAGCGACCTCAAGCAGTTCATCCGTAGCCGGGGATCGGGCTTCCTCCGCGACCCGAATGTGTCCTCGATCGGTATCGGGTACAAGGAAAAGAACGGGAAACGGGGCAAGGAACTGGCCCTTCAGTTCACGGTCGACAAAAAGGTCCGGCCGGAGGGGCTGGACGAATTGAAGACCTCCGAGATCCCCGCGACCATCGACATCGGTGACGGCGTCACCGTGCCGACCGATGTCGTCCAGCGCTCCTACAAGCCGCACTTCCTCGTGGTGGCCGAGGGCGAGACGCCGCAGCGACAGAAGCGCGTCGATCCGGTCCGCCCCGGCGTGAGCGTCGGCAACGTCAAGGTGAGCGCCGGCACCTTCGGGTGCGTCGCCTTCGACAGGAACGACGGCTCGCCGTGCCTGCTGAGCAACTGGCACGTGCTGAACGGCCGTAAGGGCGAACTCGGCGACGTGGTCGTACAACCCGGCAAGAAGGACGACAGCCGCATCGCCATGAACCGTCTCGGCAGGCTCAAGCGCGCCCACCTCGGCAGGGTCGGCGACTGCGCCGTGTCGACGGTCACCGATCGTGATTTCGCCAGGGAGATCCTCGACCTCGACGTCACGCCGACGAAGCTGGGCGAACCGCAGATCGACGACAAGGTCGTCAAGAGCGGCCGCACCACGGGGGTCACGCACGGCCTCGTGAGCAGGCCCTTCGCCATCGTCAGCATCAACTACGGGGGGTCGGTCGGAGTCCGCGACATCGAATGCTTCGAGATCGGCCCCGACCCCAGGCAGCCGGCGGACGGCGACGAGATCAGCCTGCCCGGCGACTCCGGATCCGTCTGGATGTTCACGGGCCGTTCCGGAAGGCCCACGGATGTCATGGCGGGTCTTCACTTCGGTGGCGAGGCGGACGAGGACCCCGAGGACCGCGCTCTGGCCTGCCTCCCCCAGGCGGTCTTCGACGAACTGAAGATCACCCTCGCACCGCCGGACCCCGAATCGCTGGAGGCCCTGACCGGGTACGACCCGGGCTTCCTCGCGGTACCGATCGCAACTCCGCAGCTCAACGCATCGATCAAGGAGGACGCCGTCCGGATCAACGGGTCCGAGGTGATCCCTTACACGCACTTCTCACTGGCCCTCAGCACGTCCCGGCGCTTCGCCTTCTGGGTGGCCTGGAACATCGACGGCGGCACCCTCAAGAAGCTCGACCGGAAGGGCATCGACTTCGTCAAGGACCCGCGCCTTCCGGCCGCCGCCCAGGTCAGCAACGAGCTCTACAAGGGCCGCAACAACCGGCTCGACCGCGGCCACATCGCGCGCCGCGCCGATGTGGTGTGGGGCGCGCTGCCCGAAGCGAAGAAGGCCAACAAGGACTCGTTCTTCTACACCAACATCACTCCGCAGATGGACGACTTCAACCAGAGCGGGCGGAACGGCATCTGGGGCCACCTCGAGGACGCGGTCTTCGAGGACGTCCGTGTCGACGAGCTCAAGGTCAGCGTGTTCGGCGGGCCGGTCTTCCACGAGGACGACCGGGTCTTCCGGGGGGTCAAGCTCCCGCGCGAGTTCTGGAAGGTGCTCGTCTTCTCCGAAGGCGGCAAGCTCAAGTGCAAGGCGTTCCTGCTGACGCAGAACCTGGAGGTGCCCGAAGCCCTCGAACTGGACGAGTTCCGGGTCTTCCAGGTCAAGCTGTCCGAGATCCGGACGCGGACCCACCTGCGCTTCCCCACCGCGATGACCGCGGCGGACACGCTGCTGGTCCCGGAGTCCGTGGAGGACCGGACCCCGCTGGAGCGTCAGTCCGACATCGACTGGAGCTAGGGCGTGCCGGGCCTGGAGGCCTGCGCCGGTGGTGCCGACGGGTCCCCGCCGGCGCGCAGCCCGGCGCCCGGTGCGCGCCCTGCTTGCGGTGCCTGCTGTCTCCCCCGCATGTCCTTCTACTGACCGAGAACAGGTCGTGAAGTCTCTCGCGTACCCCCCGGGGGTATGCTACGGTGCGCTTCGAAGGTACCCCCTAGGGGTATATAGCGGGCCAAGGGAGAAACGGTCATGTCAACGGTCAATCCGCGGCGGTGGTGGGCGCTCGGCGTGCTCGCGGCCGCCCAGTTCATGGTCATCATGGACACCTCGATCATCGGGGTCGCGCTCCCCGAGATGCAGAAGGACCTCGGCTTCTCGCAGGGCGAGCTCCAGTGGGTCTTCAACGCGTACGTCATCGCCTTCGGCGGCCTGTTGCTCCTCGGCGGACGTCTCTCCGACCTGCTCGGCGCACGCAAGGTGTTCAACGCCGGCTGGGTCGTCATGATCGCCGGCTCCGTCGTCGCCGCGGCGGCCCAGACAGCCGCGGTCGAGGTCGTCGGCCGGGCGGTCCAAGGTGTCGGCGGCGCGCTCATCGCGCCGGCCGCGATGACGCTGCTGATGACGCTCTTCGGGCACAACCCGAAGGAACTCGGCAAGGCGATGGCCCTCTACGGAGCCGCCGCGCCGGCGGGCGGAACGGCCGGCGTGTTCCTCGGCGGAGTGTTCACCGAGTGGCTGAGCTGGCCGTGGGTGTTCATCATCTACGTCCCGATCGGCCTGGCGACCCTCGCCGCGTCCAAGCTGCTGCCGTCCGTCGAGAGCCGTCGCGGTTCCGTCGACGTACTGGGCGCGGTCGCCGTCACCGCAGGGTTGGCGCTCACCGTCTTCGCCGTCGT
Source organism: Streptomyces sp. NPDC054847 (assembly GCF_053610925.1). Taxonomy (NCBI): domain Bacteria; kingdom Bacillati; phylum Actinomycetota; class Actinomycetes; order Kitasatosporales; family Streptomycetaceae; genus Streptomyces; species Streptomyces sp. NPDC054847. Next base: position 31,501 of record NZ_JBSGZJ010000032.1, read on the forward strand.
CCGGGCGCCGGAGGTCGGCTGGGCCTCGACCGGCACGGTTCTGCAACTGGCAGGCGCCGCGGCGCTGCTGATCCTCTTCTTCGTGATCCAGAAGTCGGTGCGTCAGCCGCTCATGCCGCTCGGTGTCTGGCGTGTGCCGCGCCTCGGCTCGGCCAACCTGGCCATGACGCTGCTCGGCGCCGCGTGGATCCCGATGTGGTACTTCCTCAACCTCTACCTCCAGCAGGTCCTCGGCTACGGAGCCTTCGCCTCCGGCGCCGCGCTGCTGCCCATGACGGTGCTCCTCATGATCTTCATGACGGCCATCACGGCCCGGCTGATGGGCAGGTTCGGGGCCAGGCCGCTGATCGCCGGCGGTCTGCTGGTCCTCGCCGCCGGCCTGCTCTGGCTGTCGGCCGTGGAGCCGACCGGTACGTTCCTCATCGACGTTCTGCCCGCGTCGCTCGTCGCGGCGCTCGGTATGTCGCTCGCCTACATCCCGGCCATGATGGCCGCCATGTCCGGCGCACCTCAGGAGCAGGCGGGTCTGGCGTCCGGCATCGTCAACACGACCTACAACGTGGGTTCCGCCCTCGGCCTGGCCGCGCTGACCGCACTCGCCATGTCCCAGGGAGCCGGTGAGCCGGGCAACCTGCCCGCCCTCACCGACGGCTTCTCGTCCGCGTTCGTCGGTGCCGCCGTGATCGCCGCGGTCGGGGGCGTCATCACCCTCCTGGTCATGCGTGGCGAGAAGTCCGCAGCCGCACCGAACAAGGCCGCTCCTGCCTCGGACGGTGAGCAGGTCGGCGTGTAGCCGACGGGTTGCTGCAAACCGGGGGGTGGGCAGGGTCCGATGCGCAGGGGCCGCCCGATGTCTCAGGAAGACATCGGGCGGCCCCTGTCCGCGAGTTCGACAGC
>NZ_JBSGZJ010000033.1:0-32040 GCF_053610925.1 Streptomyces sp. NPDC054847
GGCACGAAGCGTGCCCGGCCGTCACAGGAACCCCGCGGGGGAACCGCTCAGCTGATCTTCACGGGGTTGACGATGTCCGCCACCAGCACGAGCAGCGTGAAGCAGATGAAGATCCCCGCTACCACATAGGCGACCGGCATCAGCTTCGCCACGTCGAACGGGCCCGGGTCGGGCCGCCGGAAGACCTTGGCGATGTTCCGGCGTACCGACTCCCACAGCGCTCCGGCGATGTGTCCGCCGTCGAGCGGCAGCAGAGGCAGCATGTTGAAGAGGAACAGGGAGAGGTTGAAGCCCGCGAGCAGCATCAGGAAGGTCGCGACGATGTTGGTCGTCGGCACGTCGAGGTTGAGCACCTCACCGCTGATGCGCGCGGCGCCGACGACGCCGACCGGGGAGTCGTCCTTGCGCTCACCGTCACCGAAGGCCGCGTCCCACAGGTCGGGCACCTTGGACGGCAGGGCGACGATCGCCTCCGCGCCGTTCTCGATCATGCCGCCCATGCGGTCGACGGAGTCGCCGAACGACAGCGGAAGAATCTCCGTCTTGGCGGCGAAGCCCAGGTATCCGGCCGGGACGAACTCCTCGGGGATCACCTCCCCGTCCTCGTCCTTCTTCGCCACCGTGTTCTCGATGAGCGTGGCCTGAAGGACCTGCTCCGTGCCGCCGCGCTCGACGGTGATGGTGGCGGGGCCGATCGTTTCCCGGATACGGGTCGACAGCGTGGCCCAGTCGTCGACGGGCTTGCCGTTGAACGCGACGATCTTGTCGCCCTCCCGCAGCCCGGCGGCGAAGGCCGGCGACTCGGGGTCGCTCATCGCGCAGGTGTCGCGCTGCTCGCTCTGCGCGATGACGCACTTCTGCACGCCCGCGACCTCGGTGGTCTGCGTCGGCGAGCCGAAGGTCATCATCACGCCGAGGAAGATCGCCACTGCGAGGACGAGGTTCATGAACGGGCCGGCGAACATGACGATGACGCGCTTCCACGGCTTGCGCGTGTAGAACAGGCGCGTCTCGTCGCCGGGCTTCAGTTCCTCGTACGCCGCCGAGCGCGCGTCTTCGATCATTCCGCGCCACGGCGAGGTGGAGCGGGCCTCGATACGGCCGTCCTCGCCGGGCGGGAACATCCCGATCATGCGGATGTAGCCGCCCATGGGGATGGCCTTGATGCCGTACTCGGTCTCGCCCTTGTGCCGTGACCAGAGGGTCGGACCGAAGCCGACCATGTACTGGGGCACGCGGATGCCGAAGAGCTTGGCCGTGGAGAGGTGGCCGAGCTCGTGCCAGGCGATGGAGAACAGCAGCCCGACGGCGAAGAGCGCGATGCCCAGAATGGTCAACAGAATGGTCATGCGCGAGCCTCCGCCGTTGCCTTCGCTGCCGTCTCACGGGCCCTGGCCCTGGCCCAGGTCTCCGCTTCGAGGACGTCCGCCACCGTCAGGGAAGTTCCCGACGCGGGGGTGCCGTGTGCGACGACCACCTCGGTGACCGTATCCATGATGGCGTTGAACGGCAGCCGTCCGTCGAGGAATGCCTCCACGCACTCCTCGTTCGCGGCATTGAACACCGCCGGCGCCGTGCCGCCCAGCTCCCCCACGTGGCGGGCGAGGCCCACCGACGGGAACGCCTCGTTGTCCAGCGGGAAGAACTCCCACGTCGAAGCGGTGGACCAGTCGAAGGCGGGGGCCGCGTCCGGGACCCGCTCCGGCCAGCCCACACCGATCGCGATCGGCCCCCGCATGTCGGGCGGCGTGGCCTGGGCGAGCGTCGAACCGTCCGTGAACTCCACCATCGAGTGAACATACGACTGGGGGTGGACGACGACCTCGATCCGGTCGAAGGGAATGTCGTAGAGCAGGTGCGCCTCGATGACCTCGAGCCCCTTGTTCACGAGCGTCGCGCTGTTCACCGTGATCACCGGGCCCATCGCCCAGGTGGGGTGGGCGAGGGCGTCCTCGCGGCTCACACCCGCCAGCTCCGCCCTGGTCCGGCCGCGGAACGGGCCGCCCGACGCGGTCACGACCAGCTTGCGCACATCGCCGCGGGTGCCTGCGGCGAGTGCCTGGAAGAGGGCGGCGTGCTCGGAGTCGACGGGGATGATCTGCCCCGGCTTGGCGAGCGCCTTCACCAGCGGCCCGCCGACGATGAGCGACTCCTTGTTGGCCAGCGCGAGGGTCCGGCCGGCCTCGAGGGCGGCCAGGGTGGGGGCGAGACCGATGGAGCCCGTGATGCCGTTCAGCACGGTGTGGCACGGGGAGGCGGCGAGCTCCGTGGCGGCGTCCGGACCGGCCAGGATCTCCGGCAGCGGCTCCGCCCCGTACAGCGCGGCGAGCGCCTCGCGCAGCGCGGGCACGGCGTCCTCGCGGGCCACCGCGACCGTCCCGGCACGCAGCTTGCGCGCCTGCTCGGCAAGCAGACCGACCCGGCCGCCGGCGGCGGACAGGGCGGTCACCCGGAAACGGTCGGGGTTACGCAGCACGAGGTCGATGGCCTGCGTACCGATGGACCCGGTGGAGCCGAGGACGACGATGTCCCGGCGGCCTTCGGAGGGATCGAAGACGATGTGCGGGTCCGCGAGGGGAGATGGGCTGTCGCTCATCCCCCCATTGTGGCCGTACTCCCTGTCCGCGTTGACAGGGAGTACCCGGCGGGCCGCCGTGATCGGGCCCGCCACGGCCGTGGCCCGTCAGCGGATCGGGCGGTGCACGTTCTCCTTCACCGTCGGGCCGGGTGTGGCGTCGGCGATCCACGGGCCTTCGCCGCTCGCGTCGACGACGCCCTCCTCCAGCCAGCTGTACGTTCCGGAGAGCACGCCACTGACGACCTTGCGGTCCAGGTCGTCGGTGTTCGACCAGAGGCGGGTGAACAGCTCCTCGACGCGGATCCTCGCCTGGCGGCAGAAGGCGTCGGCGAGCTGGTAGGCCTCGCGGCCGTGGTCGTCGGACGCCCGGAGCATGTCCGCGCGGACGCAGGCCGCGCTCATCGCGAACAGTTCCGCCCCGATGTCGACGATCCTGCCGAGGAAGCCCTGCTTGGTCTCCATACGGCCCTGCCAGCGTGACATGGCGTAGAAGGTCGAACGGGCCAGTTTGCGGGAGCTGCGCTCGACGTACCGGAGATGCGTGGACAGGTCCTGGTGACCGGCGGGGTGGAACTCGGCGTACGTACGGGGCAGCTGGCCCGGTCCGGTGACGAGTTTGGGGAGCCAGCGGGCGTAGAAGGCGGCCGCGTTCGCCCCGGCCCGGGCCTTGGCGGACATCGGCTTGTCGGGGTCGATGATGTCGCCGGCGACGGCCAGGTGCGCGTCCACCGCCTCGCGGGCGATGAGCAGGTGCATGATCTCGGTAGAGCCCTCGAAGATGCGGTTGATGCGCAGGTCACGCAGCAACTGCTCGGCAGGGACGGCGCGTTCGCCGCGGGCGGCCAGCGACTCGGCCGTCTCGAAACCGCGGCCGCCGCGGATCTGGACCAGTTCGTCCGCCATCAGGCAGCCCATCTCGGACCCGTAGAGCTTGGCGAGCGCGGCCTCGATGCGGATGTCGTTGCGGTCCTCGTCGGCCATCTGGGAGGCCAGGTCGACGACGGCCTCCAGAGCGAAGGTGGTCGCCGCGATGAAGGAGATCTTCGCGCCGACGGCCTCGTGCCGGGCGACGGGCTTGCCCCATTGCTCGCGCACCGCCGACCACTCGCGGGCGATCTTCAGGCACCACTTGCCGGCTCCGACGCACATCGCGGGCAGGGAGAGCCGGCCGGTGTTGAGCGTGGTCAGCGCGATCTTCAGCCCGGCGCCCTCGGGGCCGATGCGGTTCTCCGCGGGGACGCGCACCTGGTGGAAACGGGTGACGCCGTTCTCGAGTCCGCGCAGCCCCATGAAGGCGTTGCGGTTCTCGACGGTGATGCCCGCGCTGTCGGCCTCGACGACGAAGGCGGTGATGCCGCCCTTGTGGCCCTCCGACTTCGGCACCCGCGCCATCACGACGAGCAGGTCGGCGACGACACCGTTGGTGGTCCACAGCTTGACGCCGTCCAGGACGTAGTCGTCGCCGTCCGGGACGGCCGTCGTGGCGAGGCGGGCCGGGTCGGAACCGACATCGGGCTCCGTCAGCAGGAAGGCGGAGATGTCGGTGCGGGCCAGCCGCGGCAGGAACCGCTGCTTCTGCTCCTCGGTCCCGAACTGCTTCAGCGGCTGGGGCACGCCGATCGACTGGTGCGCGGACAGCAGCGCGCCGATCGCCGGGTTCGCGGAGCCGACGAGGGCCAGCGCCTTGTTGTAGTACACCTGGGTGAGGCCGAGACCGCCGTACTTGGGCTCGATCTTCATGCCGAGCGCGCCGAGCTCCCGCAGCCCGTTGATGACCTCGTCGGGGATCCGCGCCTCGCGCTCGATGCGGGCGCCGTCGATCTCCGTCTCGCAGAACCGGCGGAGTTTGGAGAGGAACTCCTCACCCCGCCGGGCGGCCTCGCCGGTCGGCATCGGATGGGGATGGATGAGGTCGAGCCGGAAACGGCCGAGGAACAGCTCTTTGGCGAAGCTGGGCTTCCGCCAGTGTTGTTCGCGCGCCGCTTCCGCGACCTGTCGCGCCTCGCGCTCGCTGATCTTCGGGGTATGGGGCTGATGCAGGGGCTTGTCCGTTGGAGCGGACATTGAGGCTCACCTCGCCGCGAATCGGGGACCGCCGGGTCGATGACCGGCCGGTGGCTACTCGTTCGTAGTACCCGATTCCCGGCACCTCCACCAGCCCACGTACGGCACAGGGGGCAACGAGGAGCGGCCGGATCCCCCGCCCGGTGTGCTTTTCGCACTGCCCCTGTCCTGCGCTCTTCCTGCGCCGTGCGGGCTCCGTGCCGCCGCGGTCCGCGTCACCGTCCGTGCCCCGACCGGCTCAGGGCCGCGCAGGCGACCCGCCGGGCTGGTCGACCGGCCCGACCGGCCCGGAACGCGGCCTTCCGGCCGTGCGCTCACGTATCCCGGCGGGCATCGGTGTTCCCGTGGGATCAGACGTCGACCGCACCGAGCTGCTGCAGCAGGCCGAAGTCGTCGAGGTTCCACCAGCTCTCGGCGATCTTGCCTCCCTCGCACCGGAAGGTCGCGTGCCCGGTTCCGGAGATCTCCTGGCCGGTGGCCTCCATGCCCTGGTACGTGCCCACGTGTCGCCCCTTGAAGGACGCCCGTACGCACACCAGGTCGCCCTCGGCCACCAGGCTCTCGATGGTGGCGACCGGTTCGAACGCCTCCATCGTTTCCTTGTTCTCGGCCTTGGCCTGCGCGAGCCCCACGTCGTACGACGACAGGGACGGGTCGTGCTCCCGGTAGTCGGCGGTGCAGATTTCGTCCGCCGCGTCGAAGTTCCTCGCGTTGATCACGTTCTCGAAGAAACTCCGGACCACGATCTTGTTCAGCTGCTCGTCCCGCATGACGTCGAGGTCCGTGAACGACGGTTCCCCGTCGCACAGGGCGACCATCTCCTGGAAGATCCGGTCCGTCTCCGGCAGGTTCGAGTTCTTCATCGCCTCCTCGTACGTGGGGAATTCCACGATCTCCACCACGTGAGTCGAGTCGGCCCGGTCACGCCCCATGATCGAGTGGGTGGCTGTCCGCTTGCCCTGCGTCGACTCGATCCAGGCGTCCATCAACCTGTTCAACTCATCGGCCCTGCTGGTCCTGCAGTCGATGACCTGCATGAATGTCATGACTTCTCCCATGGATCGGAGAGTTCGAGACACCTTCAGGCTATGCCCGGCCCAAGTCGGTCGCCCGGTTGGCCGACGGGAGGGAAGCGGCGCGACACCGATCATGTGGAAGCGCGTGTCGGTCGCCCTCGCCGAGGCCGTGTCGCGGCTGCCACGCGGCGAGGGCCGGTGGTACGGGCCGAAGCCTTCTCAGCGCAGTTGCTCGGCCAGTCCGACGATGATGCCCTCCGGGCCGCGGAGGTAGCAGAGCAGATAGCTGTCCTCGAACCGGGCGATCTCGCCGACGAGTTCGGCGCCGTGTGGGCGCAGGCGGGCGACGGTGTCCTCGATGTCGTCGACGGCGAACATGACGCGGTGCGTGCCCAGGATGTTGTGCGGCCGGTTGCGCGGCCCGGCGCTGATCGCCGCGGGGCTGCGGTACTTCGCCAGCTCGAGCCGGCTGTGACCGTCCGGGGTCCGGACCATCGCGATGTCACAGCGGACGCCGTCGAGCCCGGTGCACTGGTCGGCGACGGGGCCCTGTACCTCCGCCCTGCCCTCCAGCTCCATACCGAGTTCCACGAAGAACGCTATGGCGGCATCCATGTCCTCGACGACGATGCCGACGTTGTCCATCCGCTGAATCGCCATGCTGGTCTCTCCTACTTCCTCGCGCGGCCGGTGGTCGCCTCTGATGTCCCTGGGACGGAGCCGGTGGCACGTTCTCGACATCCTCGGACCGCCGAACTACGAAAATCTGGATCGCGCCTCGGCACCGCAGGAGCCCCCGCACAGTGGGCCCCCACAACGCCCCTGACCTGCGGTTTCTCTCCGACCAGCGCAAACGGTCACCGCATCGGCCCGGATCTTCCCGGATCGGGCCGGATCTCGCCGCTTCCCGCGGCAAGCATGGCCGGAACGCTTTCATTTAACCCGCAGCCGCCTTCGTTACTACCGGGCCCGGCCCGTATTTCAGAGGGATACCCGCGCTGATCTGCCAGCGGCAGAACACCGGCCGGACCGGGCTCGACGATCACTACAGTCCAGTCTCATGACGACGATTACGACGCGTACGGTCGAGTACCCGGCCGACGGTTTGACGATGATCGGGCACCTCGCGCTCCCGGCCGGTGTCGACCGCCGGCCCGCGGTGCTGCTCGGACCAGAGGGCATGGGGCCCAGCGACGTCGAGCGCCGCCGGGCCGATGCTCTCGCCGAGCTGGGATATGTAGCGCTGGCCTTCGACCTTCACGGCGGGCGCTATTTGGGTGACCCCGAGGAGATGCTGGCCCGTTGCATGCCACTGCTCGCTGATCCCGACCGGATGCGGGACATCGGCCACGCGGCACTCGACGAGTTGCGCACCGAGCCCCGGACCGACCCCGGCCGGATCGCCGCCATCGGCTACGGCACCGGAGGCGCCATCGCACTGGAACTCGGGCGAGGCGGCGTCAACCTGCGCGCGATCGGGACAGTCAACGCAACTACCACGGGCCGACCCGGCGAGGCAGCGCGCATCCGCTGCCCGGTGTGGGCCGGGGTCGGATCGGAAGACCCGATCATGCCGCCCGCGCAACGAGACGCGTTCACCGCTGAGATGCAGGCCGCGGGCGTCGACTGGCGCCTCGCGGTCTATGGCGGCGCCTTGCACGCCTTCCACCACCCGCCGGTCGACCACCCCGTGGTCCCCGGTGTCGGCTACCACCCACAGCACGCGCAGCGAGCCTGGCGCGACGTCGTCGACCTGCTCGCCGAGTGCCTGCCCGTGACGGAGGACCTGGGGGCATGACCCAGGCAAACATGCCGGCGCCAGGACTGATCAGCGTCGCGCACTGGCAGTCTCCTCCCCTCGAACCCTCATAGCAGAACCGCATTCGGGCAGTTGTGCGATCACGGAGACGTATTCACAACTGCCGCAGTAAATACCGGATTCACTGCGACGGAGCCCTGGCCGTGATCGTCGTGGGAGGTGTCCGCGCAGTCACCGGGGACGGACAGGGGGACGAGGACACGCGGTCCGGACACGGGAACACTCCGGCCGGACAGGGGCGTCCGGACAGCAGTGCGCCGCGTCCGGGTTCCACCGCCGGACGGGACGCACAAGGGATCCGAGTAGCACAACACCGACAGGACGACGCCCACCAGCCTTGTCTTTGCGTGGAACGACGCTCGCCATGGCGGGAGAGCACGCCGATGTTCCCGTCAGCGCGCGAACCTCAGCCAAGATCGGCCATTTCCGCAGGCCGGGCCAGGTACACGAAAGACGGCCGGAGCCCCCGCACAGTGGGCTCCGGCCGCCGGTCGTGGCGTACGGCGTTACAGCGCCAGGCCGGTGAGGACCAGCACCCGCTCGTACGTGTAGTCGTCCATCGCGAAGGCCACGCCCTCGCGGCCGACGCCGGACTGCTTGGCGCCGCCGTACGGCATCTGGTCGGCGCGGTAGGACGGGACGTCGCCGACGATCACGCCGCCGACCTCGAGGGCACGGTGGGCGCGGAAGGCGGTCTGCACGTCGTGCGTGAACACGCCTGCCTGGAGGCCGTACTTGGAGTCGTTGACCGCCACGAACGCCTCGGTCTCGCCGTCGACCTTGGTCACGGTCAGGACCGGGCCGAAGACCTCCTCGCAGGCGAGGGTGGCGTCGGCCGGGACGTCGGTCAGCACGGTGGGCGCGTAGGTAGCGCCGTCACGCTTGCCGCCGGTGAGCAGCTTGGCGCCGCCCTGCACCGCCTCGTCCACCCATGTCTCCACGCGCTTGGCGGCGTCCTCGCTGACGAGGGGGCCGACGTCGGTGGCGGCGTCGGACGGGTCGCCGGTGACCTGGGCCTCGACGGCGGCGACGATCTTCGGCAGCAGGCGGTCGTAGACCGTCGTGTCGGCGATCACGCGCTGCACGGAGATGCAGGACTGGCCGCCCTGGTAGTTGGAGAAGGTGGCGATGCGGGTCGCCGCCCAGTCCAGGTCCTTCTCGCTCGCGAAGTCGGCGAGGACGACGGCGGCGCCGTTGCCGCCGAGCTCCAGGGTGCAGTGCTTGCGCGGGACCGAGTCCATGATCGCGTAGCCGACCTTGTCGGAACCGGTGAAGGAGATCACCGGCAGGCGCTCGTCCTGCACCAGGGCGGGCATCTGCTCGTTCGGCACGGTCAGCACGGACCAGGAGCCGGCGGGCAGGTCGGTCTCCGCGAGCAGCTCGCCGAGGATCAGCCCGGACAGCGGGGTCGCCGGGGCCGGCTTGAGGATGATCGGCGCGCCGACCGCGATCGCCGGAGCGATCTTGTGGGCGCAGAGGTTGAGCGGGAAGTTGAACGGCGCGATGCCGAGCACGACGCCCTTGGGGAAGCGGCGGGTGAGCGCGAGACGGCCCTGGCCGCCGGCGTCGGTGTCGAGGCGCTGAGCCTCTCCGCCGTTGAAGCGGCGGGCCTCCTCCGCGGCGAAACGGAACACCGAGACGGCCCGGCCGACCTCGCCGCGGGCCCACTTGATCGGCTTGCCGTTCTCGGCGGAGATCAGCTGCGCGATCTCCTCCGTGCGCTCGACCAGGCGCTTCGACACGTGGTCGAGGGCGGCGGCGCGGACGTGGGCCGGCGTGGCGGCGAACTCGTCGCGCACGGCGTACGCGGCGGCGACGGCCTCCTCGACCTGGTCGGCGGTCGGTACGGAGACCTTGCCGACGAGGCGGCCGTCCCACGGGGACGTGACGTCGAGGACGGTCTCGCCGGTGGCCTGGCGGCCGGCGAGCCAGAAGGCGTGGGTGGAAGTCATGCGGAGTCCCGGCCCTTCCGAAGTAGTGGGGTCTGCTCGGTTGCTCTCTCCACACGGTAGGGCCGCGCGTCCGCCGGGTCGTTTGTCCGGCATGGAGTGGTCGCCTTCCGCGGCTGGCCGCTTTGGCGAGTCAGCGGCGCCTTTCCGTGGACACGATCAGGAAGACCCCCGCCACGACGACGACACCGCCCACCGCGATCGGCCAGGACAGCCGCTCGTCGAGGACCAGGGCGCCGAGCAGCACGGCGACCACCGGGTTGACGTACGCGTAGGTGGCGACGAGCGAGAGCGGGGCGTTGTGCAGGAGCCAGGCGTAGGCGGTGAACGCGAGCAGCGAGCCGAAGACGACCAGGTAGGCGAGCGCGGTCCATGAGCGGGCGGAGACGTCTCCCAGGACGAAGCCGTGGTGTTCGCCCCTGCCGAGGGCGACGAGGGCGCAGCCGATGCCGCCCGCGACCATCTCGTAGGCACTGGCGGCGAACGGATCGGCCGGCATCGGGATCCGGGAGGACGAGAAGGAACCGATCGACCACATCAGGGACGCGGCGACGATGGTGAGCACGCCGGTGATGCGCACGTCGCCGCTGAGGCCGGGCAGGGTCAGCACGGCGAGTCCCGCCAGTCCGAGCGCCACTCCGCCGTAGGCGCCGCGGCCGGGCCGCTCGCCGGACGCCCGGCGCAGGACGACGACCCAGGCGGGGACCACGGCGATCAGCAACGCGGCGAGCCCCGAGGGGACGGAGGTCTCCGCGAGGACGACCAGACCGTTGCCGCCCAGGAGCAGCAGCAGGCCGACGACGGCCGCGGAGGCGAGCTGCCGCCCGGTGACCTTGAGAGCGGCCGGGCCGCGCCGCCAGGCGACCAGCGCGCCGAGGACCAGGCCGGCGACGACGAAGCGGATCGCCGCGGAGACGAACGGTGGCATCGTCTCGACGACGATGCGTATGCCGAGGTAGGTGGAGCCCCAGACGACGTACACGATGACGAGGGCGGCCCAGACGGCTCCGGAGAGCCGGCGGCGGGCGGGGGCGTCCGGGCGCGCGGTGAGGGCGGGTGCGGCGGACGCCGGCTCGGTGGCGGGGTTTGTCATGAGCAGGAGATTAGGGAAGCGGGAGCCCCGGATCCAACAATCCTGCCCGTATCCGGGCAGGATCCGGCGCGTTCGGCATTCTGTTTCGATCCCGGCCCGCCTTCGGCGGGCCCATCGCTGGGGACGGGCTGATCGCCCGAGTCCGCCGCCTGATGGAACGCTGCCTGACGGGACCGCCGCGGACCCGGGACCGCCGCCGACCGCACCGCCGCCCCCGGGGACCGCCGCGGACCCGGAACCGCTGATCGCCCCGGAGCGGCGCCGCGCCCTATCGGGGCCGCTGGGGCTCGCCCGTCGCCTTGAGCGCCAGCCACAGCTCCATGCGCACGTCCGGGTCGTCCAGCGAGCGGCCGAGGATCTCCTCCACGCGGCGCATCCGGTACCGCAGGGTGTGGCGGTGCACGCCGAGGTCGGCCGCGGCGGCGTCCCACTGGCCGTGGCGCGAAAGCCAGGCCCGGAGCGAGGCGACGAGGTCGCCCCGGCCGGTCGCGTCGTGCTCGTGCAGCGCGCGGAGCATGCCGTCCGCGAACGCGCGGACGGCGTCGTCGCCGAGCAGGGGCACGATGGATCCCGCCGCCAGCTCCTCGTGCTCGACGAGGGCGCGTCCGCGCCGCCGGGCGACCGAGAGCGCCTGCTCGGCCTGCTTGTAGGCACTCGCGGCCGCTGTGGGACCGGTGGGCGCGGAGAGTCCGACGTAGACCTCGGCCTCGTCGGCGTCCTTGTCCCCGTAGGCCGCCAGACAGGCGGCGGCCACCGCTCCGCCGTCCACGGCGAGCAGCACCGTGCGGCCGCCCGTCCCGTCGGGGACGGCGAGGAAGGTCTCCCCCGCCCGGCCGGCCGCCGACTCGACCGACTCGGCGAACGCGCTCAGGGCGGCGGGCCGGTCGCCCGCGCCGGTGTCCGGGTCGCCGGCGGTCTCGGCGATGAGCAGCCGGAACGGGGCGTCGAGCAGTCCGCCGTACAGGTCGCCGGCGACGGCTCTGGCATGGTCCGGCTGTCCGGACAGCAGCATCCGCAACACCGCCGCGCCGAGCCGCTGTTCGGCGGCCTGAAGCGATCGGGACTGCTCCGTCGCCAGGGTCAGCAGGGCTACCGCCGAGTGCACGGCGTAGCGTTCCGCCGTCCCGAGCGGGGCCCCGGTGCCGACCGCGAGGGCGCCGCGGACCCGGCGTCCGGTGCCGAGCGACTGGAGCTCGACGCGGTCGTCGTCCTCTGCGCCGCCGACCACGGCGCTCGCGGGCGCGGCCCGCTCGCGCAGCCGCTCGACGTCGCCCGTGAGGCGGGCCGCCCGCCGGGCCGCCCAGTCGGGCGCGGCGGCGACGACCGCGCCGGAGGTGTCGTACAGCGCCGCCCATCCGTCGATGTGCGCGGCGAGCCGCGCGACGACTGCGCCGGGCCCCTCGGTGAGCGCGGCCCGGGTCAGCTCGCGCTGTGCCTCGAAACCGGCGGTCACGGCCCTGTACTGGTCGGCTGCGATGGCCGCCGAGACTGCTTTGCTGATGGCGAGGAACGGGGTGCGGCGCGGCACTTCGAGAAGCGGCAGCCCCTCCTCCCTGGCTGCCTCGACGAGCGCCTCGGGAATGTCCTCGTAGTAGACGCCGACCGCGAAGCCCAGTCCGACGACTCCCGCGCCGACCAGCCTGCGCACATAGCGGCGCATGGCGTCGCGGTCCTCCGCGTCGAGGGTCATGGCGGTGACGAGCAGCAGTTCGCCGCCCTCCATGTACGGCACGGGGTCGGCGAGCTCGCTGACGTGTGCCCACCGCACGGGTGTCTCGAGCCGGTCCTCTCCGGCGCGCACGGTGAGTTTGAGCGCCGAGTGCTGGACGAGCGAGGCGAGGGTGGGCGGCATGGGACCTGGGGCCCTTCGAAAGGGAGGCGGCGGGTTCGGATTTCGCCGTCCCGTATGAACGGCGTATGTCGATTCTGCCAGGGCGTAGCAGTCACCGACCGCCGGCCGTCCACCGCTCGGGCCCCCGGCCGGCCCCCTTGAGCTCGCCGGCTGCCCCGCTCATGCCGCGCCCGCCGGTGCCCGCTCAGGTCCGCAGGTCCACGAGCAGCGGCGGCGCGTGCTCCCCCCGTACGGACGTCAGCGACAGCACCGCGTGCCCGGCGGGCACCGAGTGGGCGAGGTCGGACGCCGACCAGCGGGCGCGTTCGACCTCACGCACGGTGACCGCCTCCGCGGTGGCCGCCTTCCCGGTGACCAGGCGGCGCATCATGTGCAGCGCCTTCGTGAGGGGCTCGTCGGAGATGATCTGCCGGTTGGTGACGTCGCGGGTCTGGACCCACTCGGTGCCCCAGGTCTCGGCGAACCGGCCGCCGTCCCAGGGGGCGAGGCCGGAGAAGGCCATCCGGCAGCCGACGGCGCCGAGCAGCGGGCCGCGCAGCGGCTCGGGCACGTCCTCGAGGGTGCGGAGCGCGAGGACGACGCCGGCGTTGGCGGAGCGCAGCCGTTGCAGCGCGCGTACCGAGTCGGCGGTGACGGTGCTGGTCGCGTCGTCCAGTACGAGGCAGGCGAAGAGCGAGCGGTCGGAGCGGGTGAGCGCCGCCTCGGTGAACTGGGCGAGCACCAGCCGGGCGACGATCCGCGAGGCCTCCGCGTGGCCGCGCTCCGGCAGGTCGACGCGGACCCGCAGGGGATGCTCGATGGCGCGCAGCGAGAACGTCCGCCCCTCGCCGTCGGTACGGAAGAACGAGGCGAACGCCGGCCGGTCGAGGAAGGCGATCCGTTCCGCGAGGAGCACCCCGATGTCGTCGCCGCGGGCCGACTGCCGCATCCGGGCGTCCAGTTCACGCAGCTGCGACGCCTCGCCCGCCTGTTCGAGGGCCGTGCGCAGCGCGTCGAGGGCGGCCGGCGCACCGCCGAGCAGTTCCCGCAGTTCCGCGACGGCGGGGAAGTGTCCGTGCACGCACCGGTAGGGGCCGATGAGCTGGGCCAGCGCGGTCGCGGCGCGCCGGCTGTCGCCGCCGGGCAGACCGGCGGCGAGGTCCCCGACGAGCGCCTCCGCGAGGATCCGGGCGGCCTCGTCGGGGTCCTCCGCGCCGCCGTAGAGGTCGAGGTCGTGAGTCGAGTCGGGGCGGCCGACGGAGACGACGAGGTCGAAGTCGCCGTCCGCCGCGACGGCGGCCCCGTGGGCGGTGACGGCCACGACGGCGGCGCGGTTGGCGAGCGCCAGCAGGCACAGCGACTCGACGACGGGCCGTACGAGCCGCACGCTCTTGCCGGACCCCGAGGGCCCGACGGCGAGCAGGGACGTGCCGAGCAGGGCCGGCTCGAGGGCGACGCCGGTGGTGCGGCGGGCGTACGGGTTGCGTGCGTCGTCGACCACGGTGCCGATCTTCACCTGACCGGTCGCCAGGTCGTGCGTCGCCGTGCGCACCGGCAGGTCCCGCAGGCCCGACGGGTGGGCGCAGGCGGCGGGGCCGTGCCTGCGCACGGTCTCGGCGAAGGCTGCGAGCCGCTCCGGCCGGGCGTGGACGCCCTGCCAGGCGCGCCGGATCCGCGCGTAGTCCACATCGCCGAGGGTCCCGGCCCGGGCCGCCTCGGCGAGCCGGTCGGCGGCCTCGGTCAGGCCGGCGCTGCGCAGCTCCGGCCATTCGGCGGGGTCCTTCGGTGGTGGCGGGGCCTCGGGCAGCGGTCCCGCGGTCCTCGCGCGCCTGCGCTGCACGACCGGCCAGGTGCCGGCCCGGCCGACGGCGGCGACGACCGCCGCGGCGAGGAGCACGTAGTAGATGTTCGAGACCCAGGTGAGCCAGGTGACGGTGCGCGGGATCTCGCGCCAGACGCCCGGCAGGAACACGAACAGCGGCCACAGCGGCACCCCGTACCGCTGCCAGATCTCCTGCCAGTTGCCGACCCGGCCGAAGCCGACGGCGAGCAGCCCGAGGACGAGGCCGTTGTAGAGGTAGCTGGCCAGGACGTACATCTCGAAGTTGGCGTTGTCGGGTGACCGCCAGTCGTCGGGCACGGCCCACAGCATGGGCAGCAGCCACCAGTCGTCGACGAAGAACCACCATCCCTCGAGGTAGCGGTTCCACAGCAGGGACCAGAGCAGCCAGCCGCACAGGTAGGCGACGAAGGCTCCGCCGAAGAGCTGCCGGGCGGGGACGAGGTCCGGCTCCTCTTCCGGGCGGTCACGGTGGCCCAGCCGCCAGATCCCGGGGGCCGCTGCCGGACGGGGCACGCGCAGCCACTCCGCGACCCGGGGCCGGGTGGCCGGGGCGTGGCCGGGCCGGGCGGGGGTGCCGGGCGGCACGGACGGTACCTCCGCCGGTGGACCGGCGGGACGTGGCACGGGATTGGCCCGTGTGCCGCGTGCGTCGTATGTGCCTTCGGATTCCATGAACCGCTGCCCCCTGACCAGCCAGGCCCGCTCTCTGCACGGTCAATCTAGTGCGTGCGTCCCTGGGCGGACGGCACACCGGGCCATGATCCCGTGTCCCGCGGGGCCCAAGGGCTCCGTGCCGTGCGGAACCGGCCGGATTTCGCCCTCTCCTGCCCCTCCCGCGCCTCCGGGACCGGGCCCGCTCACGCGCCTATGGCCGTGACGGACAACGACACACCCCCAATACTCCCGATCGGCGCATGCCCGCACCGGCGCGGCGCCCCTAGCCTGCGGAGAAAGACAACAAGCGTCCGGATACACCCCCAGGAGCCCCTCATGACCGCAATCCCGCAGGAGCGCCGCGTCGTCACCGCCATCCCCGGCCCGAAGTCGATCGAGCTGCAGGCCCGCCGTACCGCGACGGTCGCCGGCGGGGTGGGGTCCGTACTGCCCGTGTTCACGGCGCGTGCGGGCGGCGCGATCATCGAGGACGTCGACGGCAACCGCCTGATCGACTTCGGCTCCGGCATCGCCGTGACCTCGGTCGGCGCCTCCGCGGAGGCCGTCGTACGCCGGGCGAGCGCCCAGCTCCAGGACTTCACGCACACCTGCTTCATGGTGACGCCGTACGAGGGCTACGTGGAGGTGTGCGAGGCGCTGGCCGAGCTGACCCCGGGCGACCACGCCAAGAAGTCGGCGCTGTTCAACTCGGGTGCCGAGGCGGTCGAGAACGCCGTCAAGATCGCGCGTGCCCACACCAAGCGCCAGGCGGTCGTCGTCTTCGACCACGGCTACCACGGCCGCACCAACCTCACGATGGCGCTCACGGCCAAGAACATGCCGTACAAGCACGGCTTCGGCCCGTTCGCGCCCGAGGTGTACCGCGTGCCGGTGGCCTACGGCTACCGCTGGCCGACCGGCCCGGAGAACTGCGGCCCCGAGGCCGCGGCGCAGGCCATCGACCAGATCACCAAGCAGATCGGCGCGGAGAACGTCGCCGCGATCATCATCGAGCCGGTGCTCGGCGAGGGCGGCTTCATCGAGCCGGCCAAGGGCTTCCTGCCCGCGATCGTGAAGTTCGCGAACGACAACGGCATCGTCTTCGTCGCCGACGAGATCCAGTCCGGCTTCTGCCGGACCGGCCAGTGGTTCGCCTGTGAGGACGAGGGCGTCGTCCCCGACCTGATCACCACGGCCAAGGGCATCGCCGGCGGTCTGCCGCTGGCCGCGGTCACCGGCCGCGCCGAGATCATGGACGCCGCGCACGCCGGCGGCCTCGGCGGCACCTACGGCGGCAACCCGGTGGCCTGCGCCGGTGCGCTGGGCTCCATCGAGACGATGAAGGAGCTCGACCTCAACGGCAAGGCGCGGCGGATCGAGGAGGTCATGAAGGGCCGCCTGGCCGCGATGCAGGAGAAGTACGACATCATCGGTGACATCCGCGGGCGCGGCGCGATGATCGCGATCGAGCTGGTGAAGGACCCCGCGACGAAGGAGCCGAACGCCGAGGCGGCCGGCGCGCTCGCCAAGGCGTGCCACGCGGAGGGCCTGCTCGTCCTCACCTGCGGCACCTACGGCAACGTGCTGCGCTTCCTGCCCCCGCTGGTCATCGGCGAGGACCTGCTGAACGAGGGTCTCGACATCCTCGAGCAGGCGTTCGCCCGCGTCTGACCGGCGGCGACGAAGCCACTCTGTGAAGAAGCTGTGGGGGGCCGATGGCGGGATGGAGATCCGGCTGTTGGTCCCCTTCCGCCTGACGTACGGTTTCTGCAGATGAGAGAAACACCCCGCTCGCAGGAGACTGCGGGCGATCCCAGGCCGGAGCCTCCCCAGCCCCGACCTGGTCGTGCCCTCGCGCACACCACTGGAGCTGCAGGCTCCGGAACTCCTCACCGATCGGATGGCCGCCCGCCCCAAACCCCCCGGGGCGCGCGGCAAACCGGTCCGGCCGGCCACCTCGGAACCACCCCCCCTGTTCCGATGTGGCCGGCCTCTCGGCGTTCCCGGGCCGCCGTCCTTCTCTGTGGCACCCTCTTCGCGCTGATGACCTGGCAGGTGGCCGTCGAGGGGCCGCTGTTCTCCGCGGACGTGCGACTGGGACGTGCCCTGTTCGGCGCCGGGCCCGCCACCGTCACCGAACTCCTCGCCGATCTCGGCAGCATGGCCGTCGCGCTGCCTGTGCTCGCGGCGGCGGTCGTACACTCTCTGCTGCGCGAGAGGCGTCGGTGGGTGCCGGCGCTGGCCGCCGTGGCCGCGATGGCGGCGGTGCCGGCGATAGTCGTCCCGCTGAAGCTGTGGATCGCCCGTCCCGCCCCGCTGGAGCCGGGCACCGGCTGGTACCCGTCGGGCCACACGGCGACCGCGTTGGTCGCCTACTGCGGCGCCGCGCTGCTCGTCACGCCATATCTGCGCCGGAGATGGGCGATGCCCGCCGCCGGGGTGCTCACCCTGGCGACGGGCATCGGTCTGGTGCTGCGCGGCTACCACTGGCCGCTGGACGTGCTCGGCAGCCTGTGCCTCTTCGGGGCGCTGCTGCCGTTCCTCAACTCCATCTGTAGGCGTCGAAGTTCCTCGAGAACTCGAACTGGTTGAAGCGGTCCCAGTTGATGGACCAGGTCATCAGGCCGCGCAGGGCCGGCCAGGTGCCGTGAGTCCGGTACGAGCCGCAGGCCGAGGCCACGTTCTTCGTCAGGCAGTCGAGTGCCTTGTTCACCTCGGTGGGTGAGGTGTGGCCGTTGCCCGCCTGGGTGGAGGCCGGGAGTCCGATCGCCACCTGCTCGGGCCGCAGTGCGGGGAAGAACTTCGCCTGGTCGCCGGCGACCGGGAAGCCGGTGAGGAGCATGTCGGTCATGGCGATGTGGAAGTCCGCGCCGCCCATGGAGTGGTACTGGTTGTCCAGGCCCATGATCGGGCCGGAGTTGTAGTCCTGGACGTGCAGCAGGGTGAGGTCGTCGCGCAGGGCGTGGATGACCGGGAGGTACGCCCCGGCGCGCGGGTCCTGGCCGCCCCACGGGCCGGAGCCGTAGTACTGGTACCCGAGCTGGACGAAGAAGGTCTCGGGGGCCATGGTGAGCACGAAGTCCGGGCCGTACTTGGCCTTCAGGGTCTTGAGCGCCGAGATCAGGTTGACGATCACCGGCGAGGTGGGGCTGCGGAAGTCGGTGTCGCCGGTGTTCAGTGACAGGGAGTGGCCCTCGAAGTCGATGTCGAGGCCGTCGAGGCCGTAGTCGTCGATGATCTTCGAGACCGAGGTGACGAAGGCGTCGCGAGCACCCGTCGTCGCCAACTGCACCTGCCCGTTGGCGCCGCCGATAGAGATCAGCACCTTCTTGCCGGCGGCCTGCTTGGCCTTGACGGCGGCCTTGAACTCCGCCTCCGACTCCACGTTCGGGCATTCGGCGACCGGGCACAGCCTGAAGCGGATGTCGCCGGAAGTGACCGAGGTCGGTTCGCCGAAGGCGAGGTTGATGACGTCCCACGAGTCGGGGACGTCGGCCATGCGGGTGTAGCCGGAGCCGTTGGCGAAGCTGGCGTGCAGATAGCCGACGAGGGCGTGGGCGGGCAGGTCGCCGCCGGTGTCGCCGCCGCCGGAGGTGGTCGTGGCGCTGACGGCGGCGGACTTGGGCGACTCACCCGCCTCGTTGGCGGCGGATACCTGGAAGGTGTAGGTCGTGGCGGCGGTCAGCCCGGTGACGGTGGCGGATGTGCCGCCGACGGTGGCGACCCGAGCGCCGTCCCGGTAGACGTGGTAACTGGTCGCACCGGACGAGGAGTTCCACGTCAGCGGTACGGAAGTGGAGCCGGGGCTGCCGGCACGCAGGCCGGCGGGCGCGGCCGGGAGGGTGGCGGGGTCGCCGCCTGGGCCGAAGAGGGAGATGTCGTCGGCGTGATAGGCGGGGGTGCCGTACCAGCCGTGGGTGTAGAGCGTCACGGAGGTGGTCGACGGCCCGGTGCGGAACGAGGTCGTCAGCTTCTGCCAACCGGGCGCGGACGCCGTCCAGGTGGAGACGTCGGTGGTACCGGTGCCCGACGCGCCGAGATAGACGTAGCTTCCCTGGACCCAGCCGCTGAGCGTGTAGGCGGAGTCGGGCTTCACGGTGACGGTCTGGGCGCACTTCGCGTTGTCGCTGCCGGCCGGAGTGGCCTTCAGCGCGGAGGTGCCGCCGTGGGTGGGCGAGGAGACGGCGACGCCGCTGCCCGCGGTGCAGGTCCAGCCTGCGAGCCCGGCTTCGAAGCCTCCGTTGCGGGCGAGTTCGGTGTCGGCCGCCGCCGCTGACCCGGTGGTGGCGACGAGTCCTGTGACAGCGAGGACGGCTGCCGCAACGGCAGCCGTAAGTCTTGTGCGGTCCACAAAAGCCTCCGGGCATGGGGGGATTCGAGTGCGGCGGCCACAACATGGTCCAGACCAATCAGGTTGTCAAGACCTCTGGCACTTCCTGGTCGGCCACGCCGCGCTCAGTCCCTGCCGCCGCGCGCGAGCCCCGCGGCGGCCTCGTGCATGGCGAGCTCCAGCAGTGAGGGATCGGTGAGTGTCCCGGAGCCGTCCGGAGGGATCAGCCAGCGCACCCGCCCCGCCGTCCTGCCCGGATACGGCACGATGATCCAAGTGCCCTGCCCCGCCGTGCGGATACCGGTGCCCAGCCACCGTCCCGCGGTGCCGGGCGGCACGAAGAAGCCCATGCGGGACTCACCGAAGCCGGAAAGGACCGGACCCGGCCGGTCGACCAGCCGGGTCAGCACATCCAGCGTGGGATACCCCAGCTCGCCCGGCAGGATCAGTACGTCCCAGCGCCGGCCCGCCGGCAGGAGGGCGATCCCGTGCTGGTTCCTCTCCCACTCCCACCGGCAGGCCTCCGGGTCCGGGGCCACCGCCGCCAGCCACTCCATCGCGATCCTGGCGCTCGTTCCGGTCATGATCCGGTCTCCGTTTTCCGTGTGCACGAGGTGCTTGCACACACAGAGAGCGGGGCGGGGCCCATCCGTTACGCGACTTGGGGGATCAGCCGTCGGTGAGCCGCACCGCCCGTCCGGGACGCGGTGGGCACAGGCGGCCGGGGCGGCGGGTCAGCTGTCGAAGCCGAGGCCGAACCGGTCCATCGTCCGCAGCCACAGATTTCGCCGGCCGCCGTTGGCGTCGGCCCTCGCCATGGCCCACTTGGTCAGGCCGATACCGGCCCATGCCACCGGTTCCGGCGGGAACGGGAGCGGCTTGCTGCGCACCATCTTCAGCTCGGTCCGCTCGGTCCGCTCTCCCGACAGCAGGTCGAGCATCACGTCGGCGCCGAACCGGGTCGCGCCGACACCGAGGCCCGTGAAGCCGGCCGCGTAGGCGACCTTGCCGCCGTGCGCGGTGCCGAAGAAGGCGGAGAAGCGGGTGCAGGTGTCGATGGCGCCGCCCCAGGCATGGCTGAAGCGGAGCCCTTCGAGCTGCGGGAAGCAGCGGAAGAAGTGCGACGCCAGCTTCAGATAGGTCTCCGGCCGGTGGTCCATCTCGGCGCGCACCTTGCCGCCGAAGGGATAGACCGCGTCGTAGCCGCCCCACAGGATGCGGTTGTCGGCGGTGATGCGGAAGTAGTGGAACTGGTTGGCGCTGTCGCCGAGCCCCTGCCGCCGCTTCCAGCCGACGGAGGCGAGCTGGGCGGCGCTGAGCGGCTCGGTCATCAGCGCGTAGTCGTACACCGGGACGGTGTAGGCGCGTACCCGCCTGATCAGCGAGGGGAAGACGTTCGTGCCGAGCGCCACCCGGTGCGCGAGGACGCGGCCGTAGGGGGTGCGGACGACGATGCCCGGGCCGGAGGGCGTGAGCCGCAGGCCGGGGGTGTTCTCGTAGATGCGCACCCCGAGCTCCAGACACGCCCGGCGAAGGCCCCAGGCCAGCTTCGCAGGGTGCAGCATCGCCACCCCGCGGCGGTCCCACAGCCCGCCGAGGAAGGTCGGCGAGTCGACCTCCGCGCGCATCGCGTCCGCGTCGAGGAGTTCGAGGCCGGTGAATCCGAGCCGGGTGGCCTCCTGGTGCATCTCGTGGAGCTCGGCGAGCTGGTAGGGCTCGGTGGCGACGTCGATCTCACCGGTGCGTTCGAAGTCGCAGTCGATGCGGTACCGGCCGACGGCCTCCTCGATGGCGTCGAGGTTGCGCCCGCCGAGCTCCTCCAGCTTGGTCAGCTCGTCCGGCCAGCGGGCCAGTCCGTTGCCGAGGCCGTGGGTGAGCGAGGCGGCGCAGAAGCCGCCGTTGCGGCCGGAGGCGGCCCAGCCTGCCTCCCGGCCCTCGATCAGGACGACGTCCCGTGCCGGGTCCCGCTCCTTGGCGAGCAGCGCCGTCCACAGTCCGCTGTATCCGCCCCCGACGACAAGGAGGTCGCACCTCTCGTCGCCGGCGAGGGCGGGCAGCGGCTCGGGCTTGCCGGGGTCTTCCAGCCAGAACGGCGCGGGCCGCGCGTCGGAGAGTGATCGTGCAGAGGTCATGGCGGCTGGGGCCATGGTTCCCACTCCTTCTGGGTGCTACCGGATCCGGTGCCGGTGGGGCCGGTCCGGTCTACCGGGTCAGGGCGCGCTTCTTCCGGCGGCTGCTGATGATCTGACCACCGGCCACGATCAGTACGGCGACGACGAACATGGCCGTACCGATGACGTTGATCTGGACGGGCGTACCGCGCTGGGCCGAACCCCACACGAACATGGGGAAGGTGACGGTGTTGCCGGAGTTGAAGTTGGTGATGATGAAGTCGTCGAAGGACAGGGCGAAGGCCAGCATCGCGCCGGCGGCGATGCCGGGTGCGGCAATCGGGAGCGTGACCCGCAGGAACGTCTGAACGGGCCCGGCGTAGAGGTCCCTCGCCGCTTCCTCCAGCCTGGGGTCCATCGACATGACCCGTGCCTTCACCGCCACCACGACGAAGCTCAGACAGAACATGGTGTGCGCGATGAGGATGGTCCAGAAGCCCAGCTCGGCCCCGAGGTTGAGGAAGAGCGTCAGCAGCGAGGCGGCCATGACCACTTCGGGCATCGCCATCGGCAGGAAGATCAGCGAGTTGATCGTGCCGCGGGCCCGGAACCGGTAGCGGACGAGCGCGAAGGCGATCATGGCGCCGAGGACGGTCGCGCCGACCGTCGCCCACAGCGCGATCTGCAGGGAGAGCGCGAGCGAGCCGCACAGGTCGGCGACGCCGCACGGGTCGCGCCACGCGTCGGAGGAGAACTCCCGCCAGGCGTAGTTGAAGCGCCCGGCCGGCTTGTTGAACGAGAACACCATCACGACGATGTTCGGCAGGATCAGGTACGCGAGCGTGAGCAGTCCCGCGATGACGACGATGTTGCGCCTTGCCCAGCTCATCAGACCAGGCCCTCCGTTCCGGCCCGGCGGATGTAGACGGTGACCGTGATCAGCACGATCGCCATCAGGATGAACGACAGCGCGGCCGCCGTCGGGTAGTCGAGCACCCGCAGGAACTGCGACTGGATGACGTTTCCGATCATGCGGGTGTCGGTCGAGCCCAGCAGCTGGGCGTTGACGTAGTCACCGCTCGCCGGAATGAACGTCAGCAGCGTCCCGGAGACCACGCCCGGCATGGACAGCGGGAGGGTCACCTTGCGGAAGGTCGTGGCGGGCCTGGCGTACAGGTCCCCGGCCGCCTCGTGGAGCCGCGGGTCGATCCGCTCCAGCGAGGTGTAGAGCGGAAGGATCATGAACGGCAGGAAGTTGTACGTCAGACCGGTGACGACCGCCAGCGGTGTGGCGAGCACGCGGCTGCCTTCGGTGAGCCCGAGCCAGCTGGTGACGTCCAGGAACCCGACGGCGCCCAGCGCCTCCACCACCGGTCCGCCGTCCGCGAGGATCGTCTTCCAGGCGAGCGTGCGGATCAGGAAGCTGGTGAAGAACGGTGCGATCACCAGCACCAGCAGCAGATTGCGCCAGCGGCCGGCCTTGAACGCGATGAGATACGCGAGCGGATAGCCGAGCAGCAGGCACAGGGCGGTGGCGGTGCCCGCGTACAGCAGCGATCGCAGGAACTGCGGGTAGTACTCGCTCAGCGCGTCCCAGTAGGTCGCGAAGTGCCAGGTGACCTCGAAGCCCTCCTCCAGGGACCCCGTCTGCACGGAGGTCGACGCCTGGTAGACGAGAGGCAGCACGAAGAAGACGACCAGCCACAGGATGCCCGGGAGCAGCAGCCAGTAAGGGACCAGCCTGCGGCGTACCGGCGTCTTGTGGGCGGGCGGCCCGCCGGGGGCGGGCGACAGCGGCGGTGCCTGGGTGACGGTCATGGGCGCTCCCCCACCGTCTCCACACCCGCGTCGATGGCCTGGGCGGCGTCGAGGCCGAAGGTGTGCTCCGGGTTCCAGTGCAGGACGACCTCGGCGCCCGGCCCCAGGCCGGCCCGGTGTTCGACGTTCTGTGCGTAGACCTCGAGGCTCTTGCCCGCCGGGCTCTCGACGACGTACTGCGTGGAGACGCCGATGAAGGAGGAGTCGAGGATCCGGCCCGTGACGGAGTTGCGGCCGGCCGGCACGGCGTCCGCGTCGGCGACGGGAGTGAGGGAGATCTTCTCCGGCCGGACCCCGACGAGGAGCCGGCCGCCGGCGGCGGTGGCGTCCGGACAGCGCCCGGCGGGCAGCCGGAGCTTGCCGCCGCCCGCGGTGACGACGACCTCGCCGCCCGAGCTCTGGACCACCTCTGCCTCGATGAGGTTGGAGGTGCCGAGGAAGTTGGCGACGAAGGTGGTCCGCGGGTTCTCGTACAGCTCCGCCGGGGCTCCGAGCTGCTCGACCCTGCCCCCGTTCATCACCGCGACCGTGTCGGCCATGGTCATGGCCTCCTCCTGGTCGTGGGTGACATGGACGAAGGTGATGCCGACCTCCGTCTGGATGCGCTTGAGCTCGAGCTGCATCTGGCGCCGCAGCTTGAGGTCGAGGGCGCCGAGCGGCTCGTCGAGCAGCAGGACCTGCGGGTGGTTGATGAGCGCGCGGGCGACGGCGACCCGCTGCTGCTGGCCACCGGAGAGCTGGTGCGGCTTGCGCTGGGCGAAGTCGCCGAGCTGGACGAGCTCCAGCATGTCGTCGACCTGCTTCTTCACGGACTTGACGCCGCGGCGGCGCAGGCCGAAGGCGACGTTCTCGTAGACGCTCAGGTGCGGGAAGAGCGCGTAGCTCTGGAAGACCGTGTTCACGGGGCGCTTGTGCGGCGGCAGGGCGGTGACGTCCTTGTCGCCGAGACGGACGGTGCCCGTCGTCGGGTCCTCGAGTCCGGCGATCATCCGCAGCGTGGTGGTCTTTCCGCAGCCGGAGGCGCCGAGCAGGGCGAAGAACGAGCCTTGGGGGACGGTCAGGTCCAGCGGGTGGACGGCCGTGAAGGAGCCGTAGGTCTTGCTGATCCCGGAGAGGCGGACATCGCCGCCCGCTTGCTTGTCAGTCATGGGTCGCGATCCCAGGTGTCGGGGGAAGGGGGGCGGGTCAGGCGCCGATGAGCTTGGCGAACTTCTCTTCGTACGCCGTCTCTTCCTTGGAGGAGAGCGAGCGGAACGAATGGGACTTGGCGGCCATGGCCTCGTCCGGGATGATCAGCGGGTTCTTCGCCAGCTCCGGGTCGATCTTCGCGAGTTCGGCGCCGACGCCGGCGACCGGGCACACGTAGTTGATGTACGCGGCGAGCTGCGCGGCGACGGGCAGCTCGTAGTAGTAGTCGATGAGCCGGGTGGCGTTCTTGCGGTGCCGTGCCTCGGCCGGGACGAGCAGGTTGTCGGTCGCCGTGACGTAACCGGCGGCCGGGATCGCGTACTTGATGTCGGGGTTGTCGGCCTGGAGCTGGATTACGTCGCCCGCCCAGGCGAGACAGGCGGCGATGTCGCCCTTGGCCAGGTCGGACGTGTAGTCGTTGCCGGTGAAGCGACGGATCTGCTTCTTGTCGACGCCCTTCTGAAGGCGCCCGATGGCGGCGTCGTAGTCGGCGTCGGTGAACTTGCCGGGGTCCTTGCCCATGTCGAGCAGGGTCATCCCGACGCTGTCGCGCATCTCGGTGAGGAAGCCGACGCGGCCCTTGAGCGCCGGGTCGTCGAGCAGCTGGGTGACGGAGTCGACCTTCCGGCCGCGGGTCGCCTTCGAGTTGTAGGCGATGACGCATGGGATGCCGGTCCACGGGTACGAGTACGCCCGGCCGGGGTCCCAGTCCACGGTGCGGAACTGGGAGGAGAGGTTGGCGTAGGCGTGCGGCAGCAGCGACGGGTCGAGCTTCTGGGCCCAGCCGAGCCGGATGATCCGGGCCGCCAGCCAGTCGGTGACGTTGATCAGGTCGCGGCCGGTGTCCTGGCCGGCCGCGAGCTGCGGCTGGATCTTGCCGAAGAACTCGACGTTGTCGTTGATGTCCTCGGTGTACTTGACCTTGATCCCGGTCCGCTTCGTGAACGCCTCGAGGGTCGGGCGGCTCTTCCCGTCCTCGCTGGTGTCCATGTACTCGGTCCAGTTGGAGAAGGTGAGCTGTTTCTCCTTGTCCGAGTGGTCGTCGGAGTCGGCGGCTCCGCTCTCCCGCTTGGCGGGCGGGATGCCGCAGCCGCTCAGGATGCCCGCGCCGCCGACGGCGAGCGCGCCCGCGCCCGACACCCGCAGCAGCGAACGGCGGGACAGCGCCCCTCGCCCGTTCGTCAGGCTGCGCCGCATGGCCGCCAGCTGGGCCGCGGAGAGGCGCTCGGTCTCGTACTGCTCCATGACGCTCTGCCCTTTCGGGGTGGATGTGGCCGCGACGAGCGCGGCCCGGCGGCTATCGGCCTGTGAAGATCGTGCGGTGCCAGTCCTTGCGGACCGCGGCGGTGTTGTCGTACATCACGTGCTTGACCTGCGTGTACTCCTCGAAGGAGTACACCGACATGTCCTTCCCGAAGCCGCTGGCGCCGTATCCGCCGTGCGGCATCTCGCTGATGATCGGAATGTGGTCGTTGACCCACACACAGCCGGCCCTGATCTCCCGGGTGGCACGGCCGGCGCGGTACACGTCCCGGGTCCAGGCGGAGGCCGCCAGCCCGTAGGGCGTGTCGTTCGCGAGAGCGAGGCCCTCGTCGTCGGTGTCGAAGGGCAGCACGACCAGGACGGGTCCGAAGATCTCGTGTCGGACGATCTCGCTGTCCTGGGCGGCACCGGTGATCAGAGTGGGCAGATAGTAGGCGCCGTCGCGCAGCTCCCCTTGCGGCGCTTCGCCGCCGGTCACCACGGTTGCGTAACCGCGGGCCCGGTCGACGACGGCGGCGACGCGGTCGCGGTGCAGATGGGAGACGAGCGGACCGAGGTCCGTCGCCGGGTCGAACGGGTCACCGAGCCGGACCGTCGCCATCAGATCGGCGACCGCGGCGACGAAGGCGTCGTACAGGGGCCGCTGGACATAGGCGCGGGTGGCCGCGGTGCAGTCCTGGCCCGTGTTGATGAGCGATCCCGCGACCGCCCCGTGCGCGGCGGCCTCGAGGTCGGCGTCGTCGAAGACCACGAACGGGGCCTTCCCGCCGAGTTCGAGGTGGAGGCGCTTGACGGTGTCGGTGGCGATTCGGGCGACGCGTTTGCCGACTGCCGTCGAGCCGGTGAAGGAGGTCATGTCGATGTCCGGATGGCCGACGAGGTGCTCGCCGGCGTCCCTGCCCGCGCCGCTGACGATGTTGACGACGCCGTCGGGGACGCCTGCCTCGGTGGCCGCCTGGGCGAACATCAGCGAGGTGAGCGGGGTGATCTCGGCGGGCTTCAGCACGATGGTGTTGCCCGCGGCGATGGCCGGCAGAACCTTCCAGGCGGCCATCTGCAGCGGATAGTTCCAGGGGGCGATGGAGCCGACCGTGCCGATCGGTTCACGCCGTACGTACGAGGTGTGGTCGCCGCTGTACTCGCCCGCGGACTGCCCCTCGAGGTGACGGGCGGCGCCGGCGAAGAACGCGGTGTTGTCGATGGTGCCGGGGACGTCGAACCCCGTACTCAGTCTGATGGGCTTGCCGCACTGGAGCGACTCGGCACCCGCCAGGTCCTCGGCCTGGTCGGCGAGGACGGCCGCGAAGCGGTGCAGCGCCTCGGAGCGTTCGCCGGGGGTGGCGCCGGCCCAGCCGGGCCGGGCGTCGCGGGCGGCGGCGACGGCCGCGTCCACGTCCGCGGGGCCGGCCAGTTCGTACGTGTGGATCGTCCGCCCCGTGGCCGGATCGACGATGTCCTGCGTACGCCCCGAGGTTCCGGGTCGCAGCTTTCCGCCGATGAACTGCGCGCCGGCAGCGAAGCGGTCCTGCGTCTGGAAGCGGTTGCCCATAGCGCTCTCCGTAGTCCCAGCTCGAATTGAGTGCCGATCCTGACAGAGGGTGACCCACGCAACAAGGGATTCCGTTGTTGCCATTTGATTACGCGACGGATTCGGTCGACCATGTGTCGCGTCACCGGTGCCCGCGCGGGACGGGATGTCCGTGGCGGCTGCCAGACTCCTGTGCATGGGGACGATCAATGAGCTGATCGAGAGCACGGCGGCCGGGCGACGGGTGAAGTACCTGCACTTCTGGGGGCACACACCGCGCAAGGACGGCACCATCGGCAGCAGTTGCCTGAGTCAGTGGTGGCCGTCACCGTTCGAGGTCGACGGCGTGCGGTACGCGACGGCGGAGCACTGGATGATGGCGTCCAAGGCCCGGCTGTTCGGCGACGCGGAGGCGGAGCGGAAGGCGCTGGCCGCGAAGTCACCGGCGGAGGCCAAGAAGGCGGGGCGGCTGGTGCGCGGCTTCGACGACGCCATATGGGAGCGCGAGCGGTTCGACATCGTGCGCTCGGGCAGCGTGCACAAGTTCGGGCAGGACGCGGCGCTGCGCGACTTCCTGCTGGCCACGGGGGACCGGGTGCTCGTCGAGGCCAGCCCGATGGACCGCATCTGGGGCATCGGGCTGGCCGCGGACGACGAGCGGGCGCAGGACCCCGCGCGCTGGCGCGGGCTCAATCTGCTGGGGTTCGCGCTGATGGAGGCACGCGAGGAGTTGCGGAGCGGCATCAGCTGACAGCGGCCGGACCGGGGCATCCCGCCCGGTCCAGGAGGAAGGACCTAGCGGGTGACGTCGACGACCAGGTGGTTCGAGTAGCTGTCGTAGTCGTAGTCGTCCTGTTTGTTCTCCTCGTTGATCGCCGTGGTGATGCCCCAGGCGATCAGCGCGATGACGACGGCCCCGATGACGATGCCGCACACGCCGAGGATGATGCCCGCCAGCGCCATGCCGCCGTTGGTGGCCTCGCCACGCTGGGCGCGCTTGCGGCCCAGGATTCCGAAGATCAGCGCGAGGATGCCGAGGACGATGGCGACGACGCCGTACAGACAGAACAGGCAGACGGAGAGGATGCCGAGCACCATCGCGGTGATGCCCATGCCGTTGGCCGGCTGCTGCTGCCAGCCCGCGGTCTGGCCGTAACCGGGGTAGCCCGGGTACCCCGCGCCGTACGGATCCGGGGCGCCGAAACCGGCGGCCGGGGGCTGCGGCAGGCTCGGGGCGGCCGGGTAGCCGTAAGCTCCCGCGGCCGGCTGGGCGGGTGCGGGCCCGCCCGGTGCGACGGGCGGCGGCGGGACGGACCCGGTGTCCTCGGGGCCCGAGCCGGGCATCGAGATGACCGTGGGCTGGTCGTGCACTCCGGGCGGGGCCGCTGCCGGCTTGTCCAGGGGCACCTTGCCGGCTGCGCTGCTGCTCTCCGGCGGAGCCCACGGGTCGTGCGGCTGAGGCCCGCCGGGCGGCTGGGCCTGATTGTCGGACATCGTTCTCCCCCATCGGTGGTCCGGCCATGTTACGGCCTCGGTTCCCGGCGTCGTGGGCCGCCTACCATGATCCCGGAGCACAACCACCGCCCGGCGAACGGGGCCTGTCGCCGGTCCACGGGAGCGGCCCGTCCCACCTGGAGGAATCCGATGACCGATCTGCGCCCTTTCGTCGCAGGGCTGCCCAAGGCAGAGCTGCATGTGCACCATGTCGGTTCCGCCTCTCCGCGGATCGTCGCGGAACTGGCCGCGAACCACCCGGACTCGAAGGTGCCCGCCGATGCCGAGGCACTCGCCGACTACTTCACCTTCACCGACTTCGCGCACTTCATCGAGGTCTACCTCTCGGTCGTGGACCTGATCCGCACCCCTGAGGACGTACGGCTGCTCACCTTCGAGGTCGCCCGTGACATGGCGCGGCAGAACATCCGCTACGCGGAGCTGACCATCACGCCGTTCAGCTCCACCCGCCGCGGCATCGACGAGAAGGCCTTCATGGCC
Source organism: Streptomyces sp. NPDC054847 (assembly GCF_053610925.1). Classification (NCBI taxonomy): domain Bacteria; kingdom Bacillati; phylum Actinomycetota; class Actinomycetes; order Kitasatosporales; family Streptomycetaceae; genus Streptomyces; species Streptomyces sp. NPDC054847. The sequence continues at coordinate 29,081 of NZ_JBSGZJ010000033.1, forward strand.
GCCATCGAGGACGCCCGCGTCGCGGCGGAGCGGGAGCTCGGGGTGGTGCTGCGCTGGTGCTTCGACATCCCCGGCGAAGCAGGTCTCGAGGCCGCGGAGGAGACCGCCCGGCTCGCGGTCGACCTGCGGCCGGAGGGCCTTGTCTCCTTCGGTCTCGGCGGACCCGAGATCGGCGTGCCGCGCCCGCAGTTCAAGCCGTACTTCGACCGCGCGATCGCCGCCGGGCTGCGTTCCGTGCCGCACGCCGGCGAGACGACCGGGCCGCAGACGATCTGGGACGCGCTGAACGACCTGCGGGCCGAGCGCATCGGCCACGGCACCAGCGCGGTACGGGACCCGAAGCTGCTGGCGCACCTCGCCGAGCACCGGATCCCGCTGGAGGTGTGCCCCACGTCCAACATCGCCACCCGGGCGGTCACCGACCTCGAGCAGCACCCGGTCAAGGAGATGGTCTCCGCCGGTGTCCTGGTCACGGTCAACAGCGACGACCCGCCGATGTTCAGCACCGACCTCAACCACGAGTACGCGATCACCGCCCGGCTGCTGGACCTGGACGAACGCGGTGTCGCCGGACTCGCCAAGAACGCGGTGCAGGCGTCGTTCCTCGATCCGGCGGGCAAGGCCCGCATCGTCTCGGAGATCGACACGTACACCGCCGAGTGGCTCTCCCGCTGACATGGGCGCGGTGACGGTGGTCGCCCACCGCGGCGACCCGTACCGGTTCCGTGAGAACACCCTGCCCTCGCTGCGCTCGGCCCTGGAGCGGGGGGCGGACGCGGTCGAGATCGACGTGCGCCTCACCAGGGACGGCGTCCCGGTGCTGCTGCACGACGCGACGCTGAAGCGGTTGTGGGGCCATGACCGGCCGCTTGCGAGGCTCACGAAGGCGGAGGTCGACGGCCTCACCCACGGCGGGGTGCCCACCCTGCGCGAGGCGCTGACCGGACTCGGGCCGCACCGGCTGATGATCGATCTGCCCGGCGCGACACCGGAGTCGGTGCGGCGCGTGGTGGACACCGTCCGCGGCTGCGGTGCGGCGGATCACGTCTACTACTGCGCCGGCCCGGCGACGATGCTCGCGGTCCGCGCGGCCGACGCCGCCGCGGAGATCGCGATGACCTGGACGACGCTGGCCCCGCCGCGGCCCGCGCTGCTCGAGGCCGTGAGGCCGCGCTGGCTCAACTACCGTTTCGGCCTGGTGGGACGGGAGTTGACGGACCGTGTGCACCGGGACGGTCTGCTCGTCTCCGCGTGGACGGCGGACACCCGCCGTACGATGCGGCGACTGATCGACTGTGGCATCGACTCGATCACCACGAACCGGGTCGACGCCCTCAGGGCAGTCCTCGAGGACTCGCGCTCTTCCAAGGGACCTCGCAGGTGACAGACCGGATCCGCACCGACATGGCCCACGACTCCCGTGTCCGGAACGACATCGTCCCGTGCCCGCACCGGGGAGCCCCGCGGGCGGCGGCGGTGTCGCGGTTCGGCGCGACGGGCCACAAGCGGTAGTGGACGCGCGCCGGTGGCCGTATTGCCGGCCGTGCTGGCGGCGGGCGCTTCTGCCAGGTGGCAGTGGACGGGCCGGAACGCCACGGACGCGAAGGGGTGGGACGCCAACCCGGTCGTCACGGACATCGTCCTCACCACGTTCGGCACGCCGGACGACCAGTGACCTCAGGCCGCTGACGGCACCGGTCCGGCCGCGCTCGCCGGGGCCGTCAGCGCCTCGAGCCGCTTGATCCTGCGGCGGACGAGGTACAGCGGGATCACGCCGAAGACGCCGAAGGACATGTCGATGACCGACCACCAGAAGGGGATGCCCCGGATCGGGCCGCAGATCAGGGCGAGCGGAATGATCCCGGCGCAGGCGATCATGCCGAACTCGACGACCCAGACGTTGCGCACGGGGTCGCGGTAGGGCCCGTAGAAGGCGACGGCGATCACGAGGTGGGCGAAGGCGAGCCAGTCGGTGCCGTAGAGCACGAACGGGTACTTCGCCTCGGTCGCGTCGAGTCCTTCCCGTACCCGCCCGATCCACTCCATGAGGGCGGGCAGTTGCTCCGGTAGCGGGGAGGCGGAGGAGGCCAGCAGATCCTCGAGCAGGCGCAATTCCGTCACCAGGGGAAACGCCGTCGCCCCGCTGAGCAACAGACACACGACGAAGAAGGCCAACCACACGCGTATCCCCCGCACGAGGGCTGCTCGCTCGCTCATACCGGCACCCTACGGCAGAAGTGAACGTGTTCAAAACTAGCGCGACCCGCTGATCCTCCGGCCGACCGCGTGGGCCACCGCGGTCGCACCGGCGGCCATCGCCAGCCCCGCCACCACATCCCGCGACCTGGCCGGCCGCAGCACCCCGGCGCGCCGGAGCCGCCCCCTGGCCCACAGCGCGAACGGCACCACGATCAGCGGGGAGGTCACCGAGCCCGGGGTGTAGCCGCGGAAGGTGGCCGCCTGGGCGAGATGCACCAGACCGTGCAACCCGAACCCGTCCACCGCGCCCTGATAGAAGGCCGACCTGCCGCCCGTGCGGTGTCCCGCGACGGCTGCCGCCCCCACGATCGCGGCCATCACCCCCACCGCCGCTGTGAACTCCCGCTCGTCCACCGCCTCCATCGCCCGCCAGACCCGATCGGGGGCCTGCGGGAACCGCTTGCGGAGCACGGGAAGGTTCTCCCGTATCCACTGCGGCCCTGTGGCCAGCTCCTCCAGGTCGTGCAGGGCCCAAGCGGCCAACAAGCCGTATGTCACAGTCGGGTTGAGACGGTCGTCGCTCATGATCCCCAGTCTGTTCCAGGAGCCGTCGCGATACCGCGCCTTCACGGATCCCGCGGGCTTCCAGGGGTACGGGGCCGGTGGACGGCCTCACGGTTCGTTCGCCGTGGACGCGGACGCATTCGTCAGCAACCCAATGGGACCCGCCGCACGACAGCGCGCCCGGTGCACAAGTGCAC
>NZ_JBSGZJ010000034.1:0-31956 GCF_053610925.1 Streptomyces sp. NPDC054847
GCCCCGCCCCCGACGACCGGGGGCGGGGCCGAACTCGTCCAACGGCCCCGGCCGCGGGGGCACGCGCGTCGTGCGTCTCACTCGTTTCAGCGGTGCATCCCCGCACGTATGAAATCGTGTCAGCGATATTCGCATGTGATCACGCTCGTCATGAACGCGGACGACGCCTTGGAGTGCGGCAGCAGGATGGCACTGGCGGCTCTGGTCCGGCAGGAAGCGATCGCGCGCATGACGGAGCCGGAGGGGATCGCGGCCGCGCGCGTGAACCTCCGCCCGGAACACGGAAGATGATGAATCAGGACGCGTACCACCGCGAGCTGGAGTATCTGGTCCAGTACGCCCACGACGACTGGCTCGGCTTCTCCGTCATCACCGGCTCCGTGGGCAGCCTCCTCGGACGCGGCGCCTCGTACCAGGAGCAGTTGACGTTGCTCCTGCGGATCGTCGACGACCTGTACGACGCCGGAGCGCGCGCGGGTGATCTGACGGAGTCCGCCCAAGGGCCGTTCCTGCTGTGGCGGCTGGACAAGGCCGAGGTCCACGCCCGGATCGCGGCAGAGGTCGGGTCGCATTCCCGGTTGCCCGACTCAGGCGACGTCTGCTGGTTCACGGTGCCGTGACGACGTCGGCTCCGAGGGCGTTGCGTGCGGTCTGGCGCAGCCGGGGCGGTTCGGCAGATGAGCGGGGCACGCTGCCGCGGTCCGCGACTACCGGGAAGCGGTGATCCTCAGCCGACCGCCCGGCTGGTCGGCGACATGTATGACGCCGGATCCGAGATTCGGTGAGGGCGCCGGGTGGCTGCTGCCGGGGCCGTGGGCGTGCCGGGAGCCCCAGGGCACCACGTGGCCGTGGCCGTCTCCGCGACTACGGGTACAGCTTCTCGCCCTCTGCCAGCATCGCTACGTACTTCTCGATCCGGCGCGCCCGGGTCTCGGCCTTCTTGGCGTCCTGGATCCGGTACAGGATCGCGTAGCGGTTCTGCCGGTCCAGCGTCTCGAAGAACGCCGCCGCTGCCGGGTCGGCGGCCAGGGCCACTGCGAGGTCGTCCGGCACCGTGGCGGTGCTCGCGCCGTCGTAGGCCGCCTCCCAGCGGCCGTCCGCTTTGGCGCGGTCGACCTCGGCCTGCCCCGGCGGACGCATCCGGCCCTGCTCGATCAGGGTGGTCACCTTGTCCCGGTTGATCTTGGACCACTTGCTGCTCGGCCTGCGCGGGGTGAACCGCTGGAGCCACCACTGGTCGTCGAACTTGGCCTTCTGGCCGTCGATCCAGCCGTAACAGAGTGCCCCGTCGAGCGCCTGGGCGTAGTCCAGCGCGACGACCCCGGGGCGCTTCTTGCGCAGCTTGAGCCAGATGCCGGGCGAGACGGCGTGGTTCTCGCCGAGCCAAGCCTCGAACGCCTCGGCGGATTCGAATGCGACGATCTCCAAGTCCTGAGTCACCCCGGCAGCGAACCACACCCGGCCGATCGTCGTGAGGCATTCGGGCATGGCGACGGGGCCAGGATGCCTGCGGCCCTGAGTGATCATTTCTGTTCTCTGCGCAGAACGCTCGTGCAGGAGCCACGGACATGGTCAACAACATGATGTTGCTGCTCGACCTCGACGGGGTGTCTGTCGTGCGGGTCGAGCGGCTGGCCGACGGGCCCCGTCGGGGACGACGGCCGAGGCGGCGCGGGCTGCCCGGGCTGTGGAGCCTTCGCCACCCGTGTCCAGGGCACGGCGGTCCGCGTGATGTCCCATATAGGCACCGCGAGTTGGAGCTCTGGTGGCACAAGCACCGCTGGGTCTGCCGGGAGACGGCCTGCCCTCAGCGGTCGTTCCATCGGGCGGATCGCCCGGATACCGGCCGGCGCGCGGATCACCACACGGGTGCGGGCGTGGGCGGGCATGTGGACGTTCACGATATTGCCCATGCTTCCCCGCTCGCCAGCCAAGTCCAGGGTTATACCAGGCCTTCGCTCAGCGCCGTGGCGCGCAAGTAAGGCGTTCGCGGCCGGGGGCCGCAGTTGAACACTCACCCGATTCGCGTGCGAAGCGCATCGGCCGGACGGCCTATACCTGGATCGCCACGTCCCATTGGCCACAATAGATTTCGCCGAAGATGCGGGCTTTCACCCGCTCTTCGCCGAAAGGTCTGCCTGATGATTCGCCGTTGGTTCACAGCCGCCCTGGGCGCGCTCCTTCTCGTACCCGGGTCACTAACCGCGGCCTCGGCCGCCGAGCACTCTGCCACGTTGCGGGTGATGACCCGCAACGTCTACCAGGGTGCCGACCTCGGGCCCGTCCTCGCCGCCACCAGCCCACAGGCGCTCGTCGCCGCGGTGACCACGGCGTACGCGAACGTCCAGGCGACGAACTTTCCCGAGCGCGCCGAGGCGCTGGCCGACGAGATCGCCGACAGCGACCCCCACCTCGTGGGCCTGCAGGAAGCCGTGCTTTGGCGCAGCCAGACCCCGGCCGGACCGGGCAGCGCCACCCACATCGAGTACGACTTCCTGCAGCTCCTCCTCGACAAGCTCTCCGCCCAGGGCAAGCACTACAGGGCCGTGGACACCGTAGAACTCAGCGACTTCGAGGCACCGCGGTCCACGCCCGCCGGCCTGCAGGACATCCGGCTCACCGACCGCAACGTACTCCTGGCCCGCACCGACCTCCCTGCGCATGTCTTCTCCGTGGCCAACGCGCAGTCGGCGCAGTTCCAGAACCACGTGCCCATCTGCCGCCCGGTACTGGGCTGCCCGCCCAATGCCCCCCTCCGGTTCCTGAGCGGCTGGGTCGCTGCCGATGCCACCCTGCGCGGGCGCACGGCTCGGGTGGTCACCACCCATCTGGACCCGCTCTCCCGTGCCGTCCAGGAGGCGCAGGCGGGCGAACTGCTCGCCGGCCCGCTGCACGCCAAACTTCCCACCGTCCTTCTCGGCGACCTCAACTCGGCCGCCGGTGGAGTCGGCGCAACACCGGGGACCGACACCCAGACCTACAACCACCTGCTGGCCGCCGGCTTCACCGACGCCTGGACCGCCACCCGCGGCGGCCGCAACCCCGGCTTGACCTGTTGCCAGGCCCCCGACCTGCGCAACACCACCTCCAGCCTCAGCCAGCGCATCGATTACGTGCTCCTCCGCGGCAACGTCACGGCACGGACGGCCAATATGGTGGGCCACACCCAGGCCGACCGCACCCCGTCAGGCCTGTGGCCCTCCGACCACGCCGGCGTCCGGAGTGTGCTCCAGCTGCGCTGAGTGACGACCGCGCATGCCTCGAGCTCGCGGCACAAGCCCAGAAGTCCACCGGCATCACGACATGACGAAGGCTCCACCGTCAGTTGGGGGGCCTTTCGTCCGCCCCAGTGGGGTCTCGAACTCGTGGTTGCCCTCAACACGCTCTCGAAGGAGCGCCCCCTCGCGAGGGGGCCTCGGCCTGGGGAATCAGGTGACGCTCAAGGTTTCGATCGTGGGGAAATCCGTGAACGCTCACACCTCAGGATGTCCGCGCCGGTGGCTTCGGGGTTTGTGTCCGGGCATGACATGAAGCCAGGCCGCCGACTTGTATCACTCGATCAGATGCGCCTCTCATGCGCATTACGCGCATGGTGCCCAGAGTTGACCACGACTTGGTGCGTCTACTTTCAGGGGTAAAGGATCATGCCGACGTTTGTTGCTCTGCTGAACTGGACCGACCAGGGGGTCCGCGGCTACAAGGACACCCCGCAACGCGCCGAAGCCTTCACGGCAGCGGCACAGAAGCTCGGGGTGAAGGTCCTGAACCTCTTCTGGACCGTCGGCCCGTACGACATCGTGGCTGTCGTAGAGGCGCCCGACGACGAGACTGCCACCGCGGTGCTCCTACAGGTCGGCGCGTTGGGCAACGTCCGCAGCACGACCCTGCGAGCCTTCGGCCGGGAGGAGATGGACCGCATCATCGCCAAGGCCAGTGGCTGAGGCCTTCCGCATTGAGGATCTCTTGGTACGGGTGACACGCTCAAGGCGGTACGGATCGAGTCCTTGGACCTGTCCGGGGCCTTCGCCGTTTCCCGGGCATGACCTGCGCCGATGCCTCAAGATCCTGTCCACGAATAGTCCACGGACCCCGACATACGCCCGCTCCGAGCGGCATACGACTGCACACGCAAGAAGACCCCAGCCTCAGCGTTTCCGCTGGTGACGGGGTCTTTGGGCACCTCATACAGGGTGCCCCCGGCAGGATTCGAACCTGCGCACACGGCTCCGGAGAGCCCTTGCGTGGAGGGCATCGTTGCAGTTCAGATCTGCGCGGGAGATCCGCACGAGGGAGCCTGTCCACAGATGGTCCACAGCATCCTGCCCACCTCATTGGTGGTCGCACCCCCTGGCAGGAACGCTGTGAACCGCCCGGATGCGGTGCCCGTGATGAAGCCGCTCGCTTTCCCTTTAAGGTCCACACGCTTCCTGGGGACTTGTGAGGCTCCATGTTTACAAGGCGTCGTACCAGCCCCCAGCAACCGCTCGGCAGTAGTCGACCGTCAGGTCAGCGCGTCCGCCAGTCCTTGTGGGGCTCGATGATGGTGCTGCCGCCCGCCCATTTCATCCTGCAGACCGGGCAGATCACGTACCACTCGTCACCTGACGCACTTTCGTCCATGTACCCGTCCTGCCCTGTCCCAGGGCACTCTTCTGTGACTTCTTCATGGCGCATTGCTTCTCCTCTGTGCCTGGTGATCAGGCCGCGCCTTCCGCGGCGACAGCGGTAGAGCGGATTGAGTGGATGACAGACACCATGATGTCCACCTCGGCCTCGGGAAAGATCGCCTCGGGACCGGTCGGGGCGAGCGCGGTGAACGGCGACTCATACAGCGCGTCGACGTCAATCGTGCCGTTGCGCGCCAGGTAGTCGATCAGCTCGTTGACGAAGCGGAGCTGGTTGGCTGTGAACGTCTTGCCTTGCTGGAAGGTATCGAAAGCCAGGGCCGCCGCCTCTCGCTCCAAGCCTGTCAGCGACCGCAGGAAAAGGCCGAGGCCGCCCTTGGCGTCCTTGATGTAGTCAATGTCTGCTGTGGTGCCGAGGCCAGCCTCGACGAAGATCTGTTCCAGCTCCGACAGGTCCGTAGCGGTGATCTGCTTGTTACGGCGGATCTTCTGGACGGCGAGTTGGTCCTGGTGAGTGTTGAGGTAGATACGGATCTTCTGCTCGAAACGGGTGAGGTTGGTGCCGATCTCCATGCCGCTGAGTGTGGCAGCGGTCAGCTCGCCGAGCTCGTCCTCAAAATCGGTGTAGACGATGCCGCGCTTGGTCTTCTCGATCAGGCGGACGAGCCCACGCAGACGGCGGCGCATGGTTTCCAGCAGGGGCAGCGTCACGTCCTGCCACCACTCGTCGCCTGCGACCTCGTCGAGCAGGAGTTGTTGGGCCTTAATCGCAGGGATGGTCAGCTGATCGAGCAGGGTGGACGCGATCTCCTGGACCTGGTCCCGTAGGCGAGTGAAGCCTGGGTCCCCATTCACCACAGTGAGTTGGAGACGGAGCGCAAGCAGGTCGAATCGCTTGGCTTCCTCGCCGGTGTCGTCCTTGTCGCGGAAGGCGGTCGGGAGCCCAGCTAGATGATCGATTACCTGGCCGTGCGCTTGATGCGTGAACGCAAGCCAGGCGTCAAAGTCGGCGAAGGCTTCAACCTGCTCGCGGTGCGGGCGGACCAAGAAGTTGTCCAGATTCATCGCTGTAACCTCGTCATGCAGCCGGGTAGCGAGGTCCCAACGCAGGCCTGACTCGGTGACCGTGCCGTCGGACTCAGGGCGTACGGCGGCCTTCGTGGCTGCCTCTTGGCCGGCGTCCGTAGCCCCGTCGAGGGCAAGGAGCAGGTCGGCACGACGCTCAAAGATCCGCTGGCTCAGAGAGGGGGCGACCTTGCCTTCAGCCCGCATCAGGTTCTGGTTGAAGAACTCGATGTTTTGGCACAGGTCGAAAACCAGGAAGCCGTCCTTACTGCGGTTTGGGCCGAACAGGTCAGGCGCGAGGCGCGTGCCACGGCCGATCATCTGCCAGAACTTGGTCTTGGAGCGCACCAGCTTGAAGAAGACGAGGTTGACAACTTCGGGGACGTCGATGCCGGTGTCCAGCATGTCGACGGAGACGGCGATCTGGGGAAGCTCTGCCGCGTCGGAGAACTTATCGATCAGGCTCTGTGCGTACTCCTTGCGGTAGGTGATGACCTGCGCGAAGGCACCCTTGAGGTGTGGGTAGTTCTTGTCGAACCGCTCGGCGATGAACTCCGCGTGATGGTTGTTGGCGGCGAAGATGATGGTCTTGCCAAGCTTGTCGCCGCCATCGACCTTCAGGCCGTGCGTCATAAGGGTCTGCAGGACCTTGTCGACAGTGTCGGCGTTGAAGAGGTACTTGTTCAGTTCCTCCGTGGTGATCTCGTCAGGGATTTCGCCGTCCTCGCTCCACTCCGTCTCGTCCCACTTCTCCTTGTCCTCGTCGGACAGGTCGTCGTACTTGATGCCGCCCCGCTGGAACTTCAGAGGGACATCGACAGCGCGCGGCGCCACCAGGTAACCCTCGGCCACCGCCTCGTCCAGGCTGTAGACATCGGTGGGCACACCGTCTTCAAGTTCGAAGCGACGATAGGTGTTCCGGTCGACTTCGTCCTTGGGCGTCGCCGTCAGGCCGACAAGAAGCGCGTCGAAGTAGTCGAAGATCGCGCCGTATCGCTGGTAGATCGAGCGATGTGCCTCGTCGATGACGATCAGGTCGAAGAAGCCGGGACCGAAGGGGCGACGACCCGCGGCGTCGGTCTGGTCGATCAGATTCATCATGGTCGGATAGGTGGAGACAAACACCCTCGCGTTGGGGTCTTTCTCCTCCAGCAGGTTCACCACCGGGGCACCGGGCAAATGCTTCTTGAACTCGTTGGTGGCCTGCTTGACCAGGGCCTTGCGGTCGGCGAGGAAGAGGATGCGCTTGGCCCAGTTAGCGCGCATCATCAGGTCGCTGAGCGCGATCACGGTGCGGGTTTTGCCAGAGCCGGTCGCCATCACGAGCAGGGCGTGGCGCAGCGAGTCCTTTTCGAAGGAGTCGGCGATCCGTCTTATCGCGTGGGACTGATAGTGGCGGCCGGCAATCTGCTCGTTGATCGGCAGCTTGGCGAGGCTGCGGCGGCTGGCACGGCGCTGGACCAGGAGACGCAGCTCGTCCTTGGTGTAGAAACCCTGGACCTCACGGGGTGGGTAGTTGAGGTCGTCGAACAGGTAGGTGCGGTAGCCGTTGGTGTAGAAAATCACCGGCCGCTGCTTGAATTGGGATTCCAGAGCATCCGCGTAGAGCGTCGCCTGGTACTTGCCCTGCTTCGGGTCGCGGGTGGTCCGCTTAGCTTCAACAACAGCCAGGGGCTTGCCGTCGTCGTCCCACAAGACGTAGTCGACCTTGCCTTTACCTGACGGCGCGGCCGAGGTAGGCAAGCCGGTGACCGGGTATTCACGGTCCCTCGGCTGTTCCAGCGCCCAGCCGGCCTCCTTGAGGAGGAGGTCTATGATCAGGGTGCGAGTCTCGGCCTCGTTGTAGTCGTGGGTGTCCGGCTGCGCCTCGTTTACGGCCTTGGCCGCCTTGATCTGCGCGCGCAGCTCGGCGATCTCGGCGTCGAGGTCCTGGTTCTTCTTCCGCTCGGCGGCCAGCGCGGCATCCTGCGCGGCGTACTTCTCGGCCTGCGCCTTCAGCTCGGCCTGCTTGGCAATCCGAACCTCAGCCGGGACCGGCCGAGGTATCAGCGCCGTGTCGAATGCGAGCGTGGCCGCGGGCAGTTGGGCCTGGTCGCGAGTGTAGGTACGGGCCATCCAGTATAGGACGTGGAAGAGCTCAGCGACCGTGCGTACCGCATCCTTCGGAGCGACGGGGGTCTTGCGATGCACGGCGACATTGCCGTGGCGACGAATGACATCCATCTTCGCCCGAATCGCAGGGCCGGCGACCTTCACCAGGGTCGGCTCAGCAATCAGCGCCGCCAGATCGCTGTGGTACGGCAGCTTGAGCGCGTCATCGGCCTCGAACAGCCACGCCACCGAGAGCTCCAGCACCCGCCGCGCGTAGAACGCGGACGCCCGCGGGTCCGCGTAAGCCAGTCGCTCGGCATATACCGCCTCACGGTGCAGGTCAGGCCACTCGGCTTGGAGGAACCCGAAGTTGCTCACGGTTGGGACCTTTCACTGGTGCGGGCGAAGAATTGCGAGCGCAGCACTGAGCGCAACGACGGCGTTCAGCCGACGGGCGCAACGGCGTTGGGCAAAATTTCACCGCGAAACGCACGGTGCTGAAGTGATGCGAATAGGGCATCGAGTAGCGAAAGGTGCGCGGTTTGAATTTCTTTCTGCCTGCGGATCAATTGAACACGCGAGGTGAATTCCGCCTGCAGTCTCGGCGAGGGGATCATGATCACCGTCTCGGAGAGCTGCTTGATATTGAGAGTGGGCTGCGCGACAGTACGCAATTCGCTAACGAAATAGTGCTGGACGCTGGCAGCACGGAGATGCTCGGCGATGTATTCTCGCAGCGACTCTGAAGAAATCGGGATTCTCGCAACGGCGCGCGCAATATTGGATCCGATATCAGAATCATTGACGAGAGCGACTGTCCCAATGGAACCCACGCAACCGACTAGAACCTCGTTCCCCCTGAGGCGGGAACGCGAATACTTTGCCTCAATCTGCGGATCAATCCTTTTGATCGCAGAGCGGTCTACGCGCCCATTCAAAAGATCGCCCACGCGCACAAGAGGGACGCCGCCTGGGTGGTCATCACCTGGCTGAACTACGCCGTAGTTGATTCGGTCAGTTGAGTCGGCCAGATTGGCTAGGGTGTCCGTGGGCCAGTCCATAGGATTCTGGCGCGGGTTGCCGAACATGTCGAGGAAGACAGACTGGGCGAGACCGTCGAGGAGAGCAATGGCTGTGCGCCGCTTGGTGCGTAGCGCATCCACGTGGTCCAACAACCGTGCGATGTGCAGCTGCTCGGTTCGAGGGGGCAGGGGAATCAATGAATCCTTGATGATCCGATCAGAGACGGCGGGATAACTTTGCCCAGTGGCCTGCCGGATCATCTCAGAGATAAAAGGTGAGGAACGCACCCAATGGAACAGGTAGGCGGACTGCAGTTCGGTCGTTGGTCGCAGAACCGTGAATCCCGTAGATGCCGTCGCCCCGTCCAAGCTGCTCGGCACGACTGCGACACCATTAAGATTCGGCCTCACAGTAGAGACGAGAACGTCTCCCTCGCGGACCAATTGTCGTGCCCGGCTGGGCGCACTTCCGGGAGCCACTTTCTGAGGCTTGACGATCTCCTTGGTCAGCGGATCGATCGAGCTGAGATCGATGTAGGTAAAGTCATCGACAGACTGAGATCGTGCCGGATTCCATGTGGCGACCCTCTCAATGAGTTCACCGATGGGGCGAAGCTTCATCCCAGCATCCCCTTCAGCTCACTCATCCCCTGCTGGATCTCCGCCTCGATCTGAGCCAGATCGTCCAAGATCCTATTCGGCGCCCGATGATCGACCTCTTCGTGAACGATCTCCTTGTACCGGTTGAGGCTCAGGTCGTAGCCCTGCGCGACGATGTCCACCTTGGGGACACAGAAGCTCTGTTCAGTCCGTGCCCGCTCCTGCTCGCTGCCATTGCGGCGTCGCCAGCGCGCGAGCACATCAGGAAGGTTGTTCTTGTCGTGCTCGTCCGTGCTCAGCGCACCACCACCGACGAGCGGCCCGAGTTTGTCCTCTGGCAACTGTGGCGCGCGCTTGTCGTCGAGGCTCCAGCCATCCGCGGTGACCTCGTAGAACCAGACGCTGTCTGTGCCCCCGCTGTTGGTCTTTGTGAAGAACAGGATGGCCGTGGAGACTGCCGCATACGGCTTGAAGGCGCCAGCGGGCAGCTTTACCACCGCGTCCAGCTTGTGACCCTCGACGAGCAGCTTCCGCAACTCCTTGTGCGCTTTGCTGGTGCCGAAGAGTACGCCGTCCGGCACGATGACTGCTGCCCGGCCACCGGGCTTGAGTAGACGCAAAAACAGGGCCAGGAACAGCAGCTCGGTCTTCTTGGTCTTGACGACCTTCTGCAAGTCTGCCGCTGTCGCGTCATAGTCGAGGCTCCCGGCAAACGGCGGATTGGCGAGGATAAGGGAGTACTGGTCGGCCTCGCCTGCCGCGCTCTGGGCGAGCGAGTCTCGGTAGCGGATGTCAGGGTTCTCGACCGAGTGCAGCAGCATGTTCATGCTGCCGATACGGAGCATGGTGCTGTCGAAGTCGAAGCCGTGGAACATGCTCTCGTTGAAGTGCTGCCGCTGTGCTGGCTCGAACAACGCCTCGCGGTGGGTACGCTCCACGTACTCTGCGGAAGCCACCAGGAAGCCAGCCGTGCCGCACGCGGGGTCGCAGATCTCGTCGCCCGGCTGTGGGGCCATCATCTCCACCATCAGCTGGATGATGTGCCGGGGCGTACGGAACTGGCCGTTCTGCCCAGCTGTGGCGATCTTGCTGAGCATGTACTCGTATAGATCGCCCTTGGTGTCCTTGTCGCCCATGTCGATGCCGTTGATCATGTCGACGGCCTTGGTGAGGAGGTTCGAGGTCGTGATGGTGAACCGCGCGTCCTTCATGTGGTGCGCATAGGTGGACCCCTCACCACCCAGCGTGCGCAGCCAGGGGAAGATACCGTCACGCACCCGGGTGAGCATGTTCTCAGGGGACTCGTTGATGAACACCGACCAACGCAGGACCTGGGTGTCGTCCGCGTAGATCGGGTTCGCGACCGGCCGCCCGGTGCGATTGGCCCTGTTCTCCTTGGCCTGCTCCAGGATGTCGAGGCGCCGGATGAACATCAGATAGGTGATCTGTTCGATGACCTCCAGCGGGTTGGAGATACCTCCTGACCAGAAGGCGTCCCACAGTCGATCGATCTTGCTCTTCAGCTCACCTGTAATCACGGATGCAGGCTAGCGCAGCGCACCGACACGCGAGGGCGACATGGGTTTTTAGTAACGAGTGGCCGTTTGCTGGTGCATGGTCTGGTCTGACTTCGGGACTCGGCGGGACTGGTTGCTCTTTAGCTGCATGGCGCCTCGGTACGAGGTCGGCGGAGCGGGTTTGGCCGGTGGCCTGCCTGGTCTGGGGTCGAGCATGATCAGGGGGCCGTACGCTGATTGGCAACTCGGGCAGGCTTTGGACCTGCCCGCAATGTGCACGAGTGGCCCCCTGGTCTTGCTCGACGCGGGACCCGGACCGGGGAGGTGGCTAAAGCCGTGGAGCCGACCGCCCCAGCCACGACGTACCCCTTCTCTCGCATCAGGTGGCTGCATGCTTTGAGCGCGGCACGGGCGCCGGCCGGGCTGGAGCGGGGCGGAGACAGGAGCGCAGGCCCGGCCGGGGGCCGGGCCGCGTGCGGTGAGCGGAGCGAGCCGCCTTGAACCAGTAGAGAAAGTTTGAATCACGCTCGGGGCGCTCGGTGATCACTGAGGCTCATGCACCCGGTCACCGCTGTCCCGTGGTGTAGAACCCTGGGTATGGGGAGTGAGCGGCGGGAGCGGATGAAGGCGCTCGGTGTGCGTCTTCGGGGGCTGCGTACTGAGGCCGGCCTGACAGGTGCCGTGCTGGCACAACGGGCTGGTGTGGGGCAGCCGACCGTTTCCAAGGTTGAGACCGGGCGCATGGTGCCGAGTCCTGACGTGCTGGATCGGCTCTCGCGTGCCCTCGGCCTCGACGACTCGACCGTGCGTGAGGTGCGTGACCTCCTGGTGGCCGTGGAGGCTGCCGCGGACTCCGGTCCGGCATCCGGTGATGAAGCGCCCGCCGGGGCTGTCCTCGATGAAGCGGTGCGGTCTGCTCGGCTGGTGCGGTCGTTCCAGTGTGTTGTTCTGCCGGCCATGCTCCAGAGTGCGGAGTACGCCCGGCACGTCTTCGAGAGTGCGCCGAACTCGACTCCTGAGGCGGTCGGTCGAGCTGTTGCCGCCCGTGTGGAGCGGCAGAGTGTGCTGTACGAGCCGGGGCGTGAGTCGGTGTTCGTGCTGACGGAGGCCGTGTTGCGGACCTGGCCGGGAAGTCCGGCGCTGATGCTTGCCCAGCTCGACCGGGTGCTGGCCGTCGAGAGTCTGAGCACGGTACGGCTCGGGGTCATCCCTTGGCGCCGGCCGGTGCCGCTTCTGCCTCGTCACGGGTTCACGCTGTGCGACCAACGGGCGCTCGTCGTCGAGGCGTTCACCGGTGAGCGGGTGTCGGTCGACTCTACTGAGGTGGCCGCCTATGAGGAGGCGTTCGGCCGTTTCGAGCGGGCGGCCGTTTTCGGTGACGAGGTGCGAGAGCTGCTGTTGCGGGTGATGAAGGAGTTCCGCGAGCTGGGAGACACCGTCACCCCTTAGAGGAATAATTCCTCTGTATGCCTGGCCTGTTGGTCGCGCATGGGAATACTCTGCCGCTGCGCTGTCTAGACCCCTAGACGCAGACAAGGAGCTTGCCATGCGTACAAAGTGGTGCCGCGCCTTCCCCGGCCTGGCCGAGCAAGTGGTCCAAGCCCGTCACTTCGTCGCCGCCATGATTGCCGAGGAGGGTCCGGTCGATGACGCCGTCCTGGTCGTCAGTGAGCTGGCGACCAACGCCGTGCGGCACTCGCGAAGCGGTTCGGCCGACGGCTGGTTCCTCGTAATCGTCGGCTTCGGTGACGGCCTCGTGCGCATCGAGGTGGTCGACCAGGGCGGCGAACGCGTGCCGCACCTGTGCGACGTAACCAGTCAGGAAGAGGGCGGGCGCGGGCTACTACTGATCGCGTCCTGTGCCAAGGACTGGGGCGTGAAGAACTGGCCCGACGGGCGTTCCGTATGGGCCGAACTGGCATGGGAGGGCGCGTGACCGCGCTCCTCTCGGCGATAGCCGACGGTTGCCTTGCAGGCGGTGGCGGGTGAGTCCTCGAGGTGTGCCCCGGCGGCGGTCCCGGTTCTTCGTGGTCGGCGGTCGTACGGGACGGCGCCTGCCTCCCATTCCGTCTAGGGCCCTAGACTCCTGGGTACTTCTGGGAGGTGTGGTCATGTCGGACGAGTTGCAGCGGATCATGGCGATCGATGATCCGTACATGCTCCTGCGTGAGGTCACGACGAGGTTGGCCGACGCGCAGCAGGAGGTGACCGAACTCGCCCGGCTTCGCCGCCGTGTGGTCCAAGACCTTCATGCACAAGGGCTGTCCTATGCGCAGATCGCCGAGAAGGCCGGTCTGAGCCGCGGGCGGATCCATCAGATCCGGCATACGGGGCCGGCACCCGAGGGGGCCTTCCTCGGCACGGGTGCCGTCACGGTCGTGACTCCGCTGCGGTGGGACGACGTGAAGAAGCGCCCGGTCGTCGCCATGGCCGACGTGAACTCCGGGAAGCGTCTGGAGGAGCTGGCGAAGACGTACGGGCTCAGCGTCAGCTCCGGCCACGTACTCGTGAGCGGTGAAGTCGACCTCAACCGTGACGGACTCGTCGTCGTCTGCGGGCCGGGCATGTCCCAGGCTATGAGGGACCTGTACGCCCAGGACCCGATACTCGGCTGGGAGCATCCGGAGGGCGAGCCGTGGGCGCTGGTGGACCGGCGCACCGGTACGGCGTACCACGCGGGAGCAGACATCGAGCCGCGTCGCCCGCACGATGTGGGATACCTCGGCAGGCTGCCGCGCCCGGACGGCAACGGCTCGGTGCTCGCCATCGCCGGCATCCACACGGCGGGCTCCCTCGGTGTCGTCCACCTCCTCGCCTCGGACCTCGGCACGCTGTGGGGGCAGGTGGGGGAGCGGCACTTCTCCACGCTGGTGAGCGTCGACTACGACCCCGAGACCGACGAACCGCAATCCGTCGAACTGCTCTGTCCCCTCTACCTGCACGACGAGGAGGCGACGGCGTGAACGTCGCCCTCGGCTCCCTGCCCGCCGAACCGGGCCAGCAGAACGAGGACTTCGCGGCCGTCGCTCCCGGCGCGGCCGTTCTCCTCGACGGTGCCAATGTGGCTGGGGCGGAGACCGGATGCGTGCACGGCGTCGCATGGTTCTCCTCGACGCTGGGCGGGCTGCTGCTGGGCAGCATCACGGCACACCCCGCCCAGTCGCTCGCCGACTGCCTAGCCGACGCGATCCGGGGCGTTCGCTCGTTGCACGAGGGCACCTGCGATCTGACCTATCGGGCCAGCCCGACCAGTACGGTCGTCGCGGTCCGGGCCGGTGGGGAAGCTCTGGAGTACCTCGTCCTCGGTGACTCGACCCTCCTCCTCGCCGACAGGGACGGGAAGACGACTGCCGTCACCGACCAGCGCCTGGACGAGGTCGGCAAGCGACTGCGCGCACCGGTCGATGAACTGCCCACCGGCTCACCCGAACACGCTGCCGCCCTGGCCGAGTACCGCGACGCCCTGACTGGGCTCCGCAACCAGCCGGGCGGCTTCTGGATCGCCGGCCCCGAACCGCGGGCGGCCGAGCACGCTCTCACGGGAACGGTGCCACTGGAGTCGCTGGCGTCCGTGACGCTGATGAGCGATGGCGCCACACGCCTCGCCGACCAATTCGCCCTCGCCGACTGGCGGGAGGTGCTGGCCGTCCTCGGCTCCTCCGGCCCGGACGAACTGATCCGCCGCGTGCGGGAGGCGGAGAACGGCGACCTAGACGGGCAGCGCTGGCCGCGCGGTAAGGCAAGCGACGACGCGACGGTCCTTCACTGGGTGCTCCTGTAGCGGGTCCGGGTGGCCTTCGAGACCCACTCGTATACCCCCCTAGACAGTTGACGGAGCGTCGGGTTACGGTAGCCGTCAACCCCCCTAGACAGTTAGGGCGGGCTCCTCCCTGTGCTGTCTAGGGGGGTATTCAACGGCTCGGCGTCCGTGACGGACGCCCGATCAAGTGAGGTTCACAGAATGCGTGTCATCCCCGTGGACACTTCGTCCGCCACTCTGCTGGTCACGAAGCTGCCTGAGGTCAAGGTGAGGGACCGGCAGACCGGCGAGGTGGCCGTGGACCCGGTCACCAACGACCGGCTCATGATCCTGGAGCTGGTGTTCATCGCCCAGGGCGGCTCGGACATGATCAAGGTCACCGTGCCCGAGAAGGGCATCGGCGAGGGCCTCGTCATGGGTGCGCCGGTCTTCCTGTCCGGCCTGGTGGCCCGGCCCTGGGAGAGCGAGTTCGGCGGCCGTGCCCGACACGGCATCGCCTACCGGGCGGACGCCGTCATGGTCGGTACTCCGGTCGCGGCGCAGGGCTGAGCGTCATGACCGATGCCCTGTGGGTTCTGGCGCTGGCACTGCTGGCGGTGGCCGCGCTGGTCACGGTGCGCCGTCGGCTGCCGGTCCTGTTCTGGTGGCTGGTCGGGTATCCGGTCGTCGCACTGCGGGTGCTCGCCACGTACCGGGCCACCATGGACGCCTGCGGCCTGACGGTGCCCGCCTCGGCCATGCGCCGGGCCACCGCCCGGATGATCGGGCGGCAGGCTGCTCCCGTACCGCCTCGCCATTCGCTGCCGCTGCCGACCGGGTCCGGGCTCGTGATGCGGCTGCGCATGGCGGCCGGGCAGGCACCCGAGGACTTCACCGCCTCGGCCGACCGGCTGCGGCACGCCTGGGGCGCGCACGCCGTGCACGTCCGTCCCACCAAACCGGGACGGCTGGAGCTGCGGTTGGTCGGCTGGGACGTCCTCGCCGACGTCCGGCCTCCTCGGCGGTGGCTGCGGACCGAACCGCTGTCCCTGCCGCTAGCGCTGCGCGAAGACGGACACTGGCACGTCCGGGACTTCCGCACCGTGCCACACGAACTGATCCTCGGCGCCACGCAGTCCGGCAAGTCCGTATACCTGCGGAACCTGCTGTGCGGGCTGGCCCGCCAACCCGTCGCGCTCGTCGGCATCGACTGCAAATGGGGCGTCGAACTGGCGCCGTTCGCGCCCCGGTTGTCGGCGCTCGCCGATACCTCGGTCCGTGCGAACGAACTCCTCGACGTCCTGGTGGAGGAGATGGAGGCACGGTTCCGCCTGATCGGCATGACGGGCGGGACCGGTCCGGACGCCGTGCTCACCTCGGACGTCTGGGGCCTGCCCGAGAAGGTGCGGCCGGTGCCGGTCGTGGTCGTCGTCGACGAGGTCGCCGAACTCTTCCTCGCCGCGAGCAAGGACGACGAGAAGCGGCGGGACGCCATGGTCACCAAGCTCATCCGCCTCGCCCAGCTCGGCCGCGCGGCCGGCATCTACCTGGAGGTGTGCGGGCAGCGCTTCGGCGCCGAACTCGGCAAGGGCGCCACCATGCTCCGCGCCCAGCTCACCGGACGGGTCTGCCACCGCGTCAACGACGAGACGTCCGCCAACATGGCGCTCGGCGACATCGCACCGGAAGCGGCGCTAGCGGCAACCTCCATCCCGGCCGAACGGCCCGGCGTCGCGGTCGTCGGCGACTCCTCCGGCGGCTGGTCCCGCGTCCGCTCGCCCCACCTCACCCTCGATGATGCGGCGGCCGTCTGCCGCGGCACCTCGGGTCTGGTCCCGGAACTGCCTCGCCTGAACGCCTTCCGGCCCGTCGTCGCCGAACCGGCCGGGCCGCCCCCGCTCCACGCCGCGGTGGCCACCGCTCACCCGGCGACCGAGTAACCGGGGTCCCTTTTTTTCACGGCCGGCGTGACCGCCTCGCGCCATGTCCCTACCCCGTCCATGCCCGAAACCGGAAGGAAGCCCTGTGCCACGCCCCACCATCGCCGAGGTCAGCGCGCTCATCGCCGACCTGGCCGCGCTCCGGCAGAACCACCACACCTCCGCCGAGTACGCCGCGCTCATGAGCCGTAAGGCGGACCTGCTGGAGCGCATCGCCGACCACACGCCCGGCTACACCGAGGCCGCCGAGGTGGCCCGCCTCGCCCGCGAGCGCGCTGACTCCCTCAAGTCCACCGACTGACCACGCCGGAAGGAGACCGAGCCGATGCGTGCCCACCTGGCCCGCGTGGACGCCGTGATCGTTCAGGCCGTCATCGCCGGTGCCCTGTCCTTCTCCCACCTGCACGACCTCGCCGCGGCGGCCGGACAGGACGGCTGGAAGGCATGGGCCTACCCCGTGAGCGTCGACCTGCTCCTGGTGGCCGCCTGGCGCCGGATGCGCCAGCAGCAGCGAGCGGGACAGGCGGCCGGTGGACCGCGGCTGTGGTTCCTGGTGGCCCTGGCCGCGTCCCTCGGCGCCAACATCGCCACGGCCGGGCTCCTCGACCTGGACGACGTACCGGCCTGGCTCCGCGTGACGGTCGCCGGCTGGCCCGCCGTTGCCTTCTTCGGCGGCACGCTGCTGGCCCACGCCCCGCACACCCCGGAAACACCGACGGCGCCGGCCTCCCTGGCGGCGGACGCGGAAACGGAGTCGCACACCGTTCCGTCTGTTGTCGACCGGCCCGACCGTGACGCGCTGCCGGCGTCCTCCGCCGACCCCGGACCGGCTCCGGAGCCCGTTGCCGAACCGGTGACGACTCCGGCGCCGGCGACCGCTTCCGCCGTTGCCCTGCCGCCCGCTCTCGTCGACCGCGTCCGGGCCCTGGCCGAGGAACATCGCTCGGCCACCGGCCACCCCGCCGACCCGGATGCCGTGCGCGCCCGGCTCGGCCTGCCCCCGTCCATGACCCCGTCCGTTGCCGCACACCTCTGAGAGGGGCACCGCCATGAATCCGCGTTTCCGCAACGTCCGCCGTATCGGACCGGTCAACGTCGCCTCGTACGTCGACCGCGGCCGGAACCGTCACCTGGCTGCCTGCACCGCGCCCCGCTGCGACTTCTCCGCCTAGTACGACAGCCGTGCCGCCGCTGAACTCGCCGCCCGTACCCACCGCTGCTCGGCCTGACAGGAGACCACGAAGTGGACGTTCCGCTCTGGCTCACCCTGCTCGTCGTCGGCGTTCTCGGCGTCAAGCTCATCCGCCCGCCCTGGTGGCTCATCGCCGTGCTGCTCGTCGGCGGCTACCTCCTCGCCGACAGCCTGCTCGCGCCTGTCATCGACACCGTCCTCAAGTGACCTGCGAAGGGAGAGCGTTCATGTTCCGACCGAAGGTCCCGACCGTGCCGCAGCCCACCGGCCTGGTCGCCCCGCCCGCCGTCGTCGAACCGACCACCATCACGCCGGGTACCCCGGCCCCGCCGCCGGCCCCCGTCACCCCGGCCCCGACCCGCCCGGCCGTCCGGCTCACGCCCGGCACCGCGCTTGCCCTGGTCGGCGGCGGCACCGCCGTGGTCCTGGTCGTCGGCGCCGTCCTGGTCTCCATGCTCCTCGCTGTCGCCCTCACCGCCACGTCCGTGGCCGTATGCGCCGTCGTCATCCGCTCCCTTCTCATCCGCCGCTGACCTCATCGCTCCGTCCGCCCGGCCTGCCCATGCTGTCTAGCCCCCTTGACAGCCGGGCGCTCGCACCGCACACCCACCCCTTACAAGGAGGAACCCGCACATGCGCTCTGCGGCTCCGACCGCAGCCATCCGCCAGCTGGCAGCACTCGCCCGGCACGGCGACCTCAGCACCTACGCACGCCAGATCCAGCGCCTCGGCGGCTGCGAGCGGCCCGTCCGGATGGAGGGCCACCGGCTCGATGTCCATGCCGCTACCGGTGAGATCGTCCGCGAGATCGCCGACCGCGACCTCCCGGCCGGACAACTCCTCATCCGCTGCAACAACCGCCGCGCCACTCGGTGCGCCTCCTGCGCCGAGGTGTACCGCAAAGACACGTTCCACCTCGTCACCGCGGGACTAAGCGGCGGCAAGGGCATCGGCCCGTCCGTCGCCGGGCACCCGCGCGTCTTCGCCACCTTCACCGCCCCGTCCTTCGGCCCTGTCCACAACCGCCCCGGCGGCGGTCGGTGCCGCTGCGGACGCCTCCACCCGGACGACGACCCCGCCCTCGGCGCGCCCCTGCACCCGGACCGCTATGACTACCGCGCGGCCGTCTTGTGGAACGCGCACGCTGGGGCCCTCTGGGGCCGCTTCACCACTTACCTGCGCCAGCAGCTCGCCTCCCGCGTGGGCATCAGCCGTTCGGCGCTGCGCCATTGCCTCAAGGTCTCCTATGCCAAGGTCGCCGAGTACCAGCGGCGCGGTGCCGTCCACTTCCACGCCGTCATCCGCCTCGACGGCCCGGACGGAGCCGAAGACGCCCCGCCGGCCTGGGCCACGACCGAACTCCTCACCGACGCGATCCGATCGGCGGCCCACCTCGCCGAAGCACCCGGCCCGGTCCTCGACGACCACGCGTACGCCTTCCGCTTCGGTGAACAGCTCGACATCCGCCCCATCCGTTCGGCCGACTTCGCGGGCACCTCGGAACTGTCCAGCCGCGCCGTGGCCGCCTACATCGCCAAGTACGCCACCAAGGGCGCCGAGACCGCGGGCACCCTCGACCGGCCCATCCGCAACCCGATCACGGACCTGATCGGCTCCGGCGTCACCGACCACGCCCGGCGCATGATTCTCACCTGCTGGCACCTCGGCGCCCTGCCCGAACTCGAAGACCTGCGCCTGCGCAAGTGGGCCCACATGCTCGGCTTCCGCGGCCACTTCTCCACCAAGTCCCGTGCCTACTCCGTCACCCTCGGCGCCCTCCGCCAGGAACGCGCCGACCACAACGAAGCCCTCACCCGCGAACGCGCGGCCGAGGTCGGCCACCCGCTGCCCGACCCGGACACCGTGCTCGTCCTCTCCCACTGGGTCTTCGCCGGAGTCGGCCTGACCGCTGCAGAACACCTCATCGCTCATGGCATTCCTTCGCCCGTAGCCCTGACAGACGACCACACGGAAGGAGAACCGGCGTGGACCACCGACGCGACGAATTGATGACCGTCCCGCAGATCCTTGAAGAGCTGGGGGTGTGTCCCGCCGTACTTTCTACCGCTGGCGCGAATTGGGCCAGGGGCCCGCCGCCTTCAAGCTGCCCAACGGAGAACTTCGGGTGTGGCGGAGTGACTTCACCACGTGGCTGCGGCAGTTGGAGGCGGCGGCGTGAAGTCTCTCGACGTGAAGGTCTGGAGCGTCCGTAAGCGGGACACGAAAACGCCCTCGTACGGGGTCCGCTGGTCTGTTGCGGGCAACGTCTTCTCAGAGTCCTTCCGGACCAAGGCGCTTGCCGACCACTACCGCACGAAGCTCATGCGCGCGATGCGCGACGGCGAGGAGTTCGACACGGAATCGGGTCTTCCGGCCTCGATGGAAGAGAAGAAGTCGGCCGTGTCGTGGCACGCCTTCGCTCTCAGGTACCTCGCCATGAAGTGGCCCCATGCCGCCCCCAACACACGGGACGGGATCAACGAAGCCCTCACCAGCGTGACGCTGGAACTCCTCGAGGAGCGCGCGGGACGGCCGTCTGACGAGGTGATCCGCAGAGCACTGCGCAACTGGGCTTTCGTGCTGCCGGGGCCCGATGACCGGGAAGTCCCGGAGGACGTGCGGAACGTTCTCCACTGGGTGTCCAAGGCGTCCCGGCCGCTCACCGATCTCGCTGAACCGGCCACGGCTCGCGCGGTCCTCGACTCGCTGAAGCTCAAGCTCGACGGCACGGCGGCAGCGGCGGAGACCGTGCGGCGTAAGCGTCGGACGCTCGTAAATGCCGCGAATTACGCCGTCGACCTGGGGGAGCTGCGGGAGAACCCGATCACGGCTGTCCGCTGGCAGAAGCCGAAGGTGTCCAACCAGGTCGATCCGCGGGTTGTCGCCAACCCGGAGCAGGCACGGAACCTCCTGGCGGCGGTTTCCTATGTGGGCGGATACCGGCGCGCCCGTGGTCGTCGCCTCGTGGGTCTGTTCGCTGCCATGTACTTCGGCGGTCTCCGGCCGGCGGAAGCGGTCGGCCTCGTCGAGACGGACCTGAACCTTCCCGGGCAGGGCTGGGGCTCGGCGCTGCTCCACCGGACCCGTCCGTCCGTCGGCAAGCAGTGGACCGACTCGGGGGAGACCCATGACGACCGCGGGCTGAAGAACCGGCCGACCGAGGACGTCAGGCGAGTGCCCATCCCGCCCCACCTCGTTGCCGTGCTCCGTGAGCACCTGGCCACCTTCGGCACGGCGGACGACGGGCGGCTCTTCTTCAGCGAGAAGGGCTCGGTCGTCCCGTCCTCGACCTACTACCGCGTGTGGCAGGAGGCCCGGCTCCTCGCGCTTCCGTCGGCCGTCGCGGCCTCGCCGCTCGCGAGTCGGCCGTACGACCTTCGCCACTCGGCGCTCTCGACGTGGCTCAACGCGGGTGTTGACCCCACCGAGGTTGCCGAGCGCGCTGGCAACAGCGTTGAGGTCCTGCTGAGCCGCTACGCGAAGTGCCTCGACGGACGGCAAGACGTCGCCAACCGGCGTATTGAGGATCTGTTGCGCGAGTACGAGTGATCGCAGACGACGGTAGCTCCGATGCCCGGACTTGTTCCGGGGGCATCGCCAGGCCTTGGCCGAGAGGGGCGTTCCTGTCTTCAGGAATTCCGCGCTGGTGGCTTCGGGGTTCTGTCCGGGCATGGCCATGAAGTCGGCCGGCTTCTATCACTCGTTCAGATGCGCCTCTCATGCGCATTACGCGGTTGGTGCCCAGAGTTGACCACGACTTGTTGCGTCTACTTACAGGGGTAAAGGATCATGCCGACGCTTGTTGCGCTGCTGAATTGGACCGACCAGGGAGTCCGCGGCTACAAGGACACCCCGCAACGCGCCGAAGCCTTCACGGCAGCGGCACAGAAGCTCGGGGTGAAGGTCCTGAACCTTCTCTGGACCGTCGGCCCGTACGACATCGTGGCTGTCGTAGAGGCGCCCGACGACGAGACGGCCACCGCAGTGCTCCTACAGGTCAGCGCGATGGGCAACGTCCGTAGCACGACCCTGCGAGCCTTCGGTCGGGAGGAGATGGACCGCATCATCGCCACAGCCACTGGCTGAAGGACTTCCACGTCGAGGATCCGTTGGTACGAGTGCCACGCTCGCGGCGGCAGGCCCCAAGGCCCCTGGACCTGTCCGGGGGCCTTCGCTTTTCCCGGGCATGACCTGCGCTTACGTCCCAAGATCCCGTCCACGCCTCGTCCACAGCCCCCGACATACGCCCGCTCCGAGCGGCACCCGCCTGCACATACGCGAAGACCCCGGCCTCAGCGTTTCCGCTGGTGACGGGGTCTTTGGGCACCTCATACAGGGTGCCCCCGGCAGGATTCGAACCTGCGCACACGGCTCC
Source organism: Streptomyces sp. NPDC054847 (assembly GCF_053610925.1). Classification (NCBI taxonomy): domain Bacteria; kingdom Bacillati; phylum Actinomycetota; class Actinomycetes; order Kitasatosporales; family Streptomycetaceae; genus Streptomyces; species Streptomyces sp. NPDC054847. The sequence continues at coordinate 22,167 of NZ_JBSGZJ010000034.1, forward strand.
GGAGGCCGTTGCTCTATCCCCTGAGCTACGGGGGCGTGCGCCGCGCTGCTGCGTGGCGACGGGTAGAACCCTACCAGCTCCCGAAGGGTCATCGTGAACAGGTATTTCGGGTCCTGGGGAACGGGTTTCCGAGGGGCCGCGGAACGGGTTTCCCCGGTCCGGGCCGGCCGGCCGGGCAGCGCCCCCAGCACACTGCCGCAGCCCGGTCCGATCCGCCTGCGGACCTGCCGCGTGGAGCCCCGCCCCCGTACACGATCAACCGTCCACCCGCCTCCCTCCTTCCCGCCCTTCGCCCGCACGGGTCGGAAGTGGGCAAAACCCGGACGCAGCCCTGTCCGCGGACCTACTCTCGAGTTGTGTCCGGCGTGTCCGGCCGAGTGCTCGTTGTCGATGACAACCGGGTGATTCGGCAGCTGATCAGGGTCAACCTCGAGCTGGAGGGCTTCGAGGTCGTGACCGCGGCCGATGGTGCCGAGTGTCTGGATGTGGTGCATCAGGTGCAGCCGGACGTCATCACGCTGGACGTGGTCATGCCCAGGCTCGACGGCCTGCGGACCGCCGCCCTGCTGCGGGACGACCCGCGCACCCGGCACATCCCCCTCGCGATCATCAGCGCCTGTACGCAGTACGAGGTCGACTGCGGTGTCGCCGCCGGGGTCGATGCCTTCCTCGCCAAGCCCTTCGAGCCGGCCGAGCTCGTGCGGGTCGTGCGGCAGTTGATGCACCGGGAGCCCAGGGACCCCAGGGGACCCCGGGATGCCCGCGAGTCCGGGGAGGGTGGCCCGCCGGCCGTCGACGGCAGGCACGAAGCCGGGCGGGCGGAGAGCGCCAGAGGGTGACCGCGCCCTTGACCACGGCGTGCCGGAGACCGGCGGCGCCCCCGACTGCCGCCCCCACCTCCGCGCCCGCGACCACCGTCCGCGCTACCGCGCCCGCCCCCGCAGTGCCCGCATGGCGAAACCGGTTCGCGGAGTGCCCCCCTTCCTCCCATACGCTTGTCCCGTGACCCCCGCAGAGCTCTCCCGTACCGTGCGGCACGCCGTCTGCCGTGCCGTGGAGGACGGTGCGCTGCGCGTCGACGCCCCCGGCGTCGTCAAGATCGAGCGGCCCCGCCCCGGTGGGCGCGGGGACTACGCCACCGGGATCGCGCTGAGGCTGGCGCGGCAGGCGGGACGGCCGGCCGTCGAAGTGGCCGCGGAGCTGGGACACCGCATCGCCGCCGCCCCCGGAATCGCCGCCGTCGACATCACCGGGCCCGGCTTCCTCAACATCACCCTCGAGTCCGACACCCAGCAGCGGCTCGTACGGGACGTCCTGGAGCGCGGCGAGAAGTACGGCTGGACCGACCTGACCGGGGCCGTCGAGCAGCCCACCTACCGCGCCGACGTACGAGCAGCCGTCATGGCCGACACCCTGCGCCGGATCCTGCTCTCGCAGGGCACCCTGAGCCGGACCTTCTGCGAGGGCGCCGCCGACCCCGCCTGGGCCGAGCTCGGCGTACGCATCGAGGCCCAGCACGCGCAGGGGCGGCTCCGTACGGACGTCGCGCCCGTTCCCGCCGCCGACGACGCGTCCACGCTCCTGCGGCGCCTCGGCGTGGACGCCACCCGGTGGGGACTGCTCGCCCCCGCGGCCCACGACCGGCCCCTGACCGACCGCCCCACCCCCGACCGCCCCACCACAGACGCGTCCCCTGCGGCCCGCCCCACCCCGGCCGACCGCGACGCCGGCAGGGCCGCCGGCCCCACCCCCCACCCCCTCCTTCTCCAGCACGAGCGCAACCCCCTCTTCCGCGTGCGCTACGCCCACGCCCGCGCCCGCGCCCTCTCCCGTAACGCCGCGCAGCTCGGGTTCGCCGGCAGCCCGGACGAGCATGTGGACGCCCCCGCTCTCACCGCCGCCATCGGCGATCACCCCGCCGTTCTCGCGGACGCCGCCCGACTCAGGGCGCCCGACCGGCTTGCCCGGCATCTGGAAGTCACCGCCGACGCTTTTCTCTCCTTCCAGAGCAGCGGCCGGCACAGCGTGCTGCCCGTCGGGGACGAGAAACCCTCGGCCGCCCACCGTTCCCGGCTCGCTCTTGCCGAAGCCGCCGGGACGGTGCTCGCCGGTGGCCTGTCCCTGCTCGGTATCAGCGCGCCCGACCATCTGTGAGACGTGAGAGAGACCAGATTCCGATGAGCCGATCCGCACACCCCGCCGGTCCCCGTCATGCCGATGTCCTCCCCGAGGGGCACTACACGGCACCGCCCACCGACCTGAACGCCCTCGACCCGAAGGTGTGGGCCGACACCGTCACCCGTAACGCCGACGGTGTCGTGTCCGTCGGCGGGATCGAAGTGACCAGGCTGGCGGAGGAGTTCGGCACCCCGGCCTACTTCCTCGACGAGGCCGACTTCCGTGCCCGCTGCCGCGCCTGGGCCGACGCCTTCGGCAAGGACGCGGACGTGTTCTACGCGGGCAAGGCGTTCCTGTCCCGGGCGGTCGTCAGGTGGCTGAAGGAGGAGGGGCTCAACCTCGACGTGTGCTCGGGCGGTGAGCTGGCGACGGCGCTGGCCGCCGGGATGCCCGCGGAGCGCATCGCCTTCCACGGCAACAACAAGTCGGTGGAGGAGATCGAGCGGGCGGTGAGCGCCGGCGTCGGGCGGATCGTGCTCGACTCGTTCCAGGAGATCGTCCGGGTCGCGCACATCGCCCAGAGCATGGGCAAGCGGCAGCGGGTGCAGATCCGGGTGACCGTCGGCGTCGAGGCCCACACGCACGAGTTCATCGCCACCGCCCACGAGGACCAGAAGTTCGGCATCGCGCTGGCCGGCGGTCAGGCCGCGGAGGCCGTGCGGCGGGCGCTGAGGCTGGACGGGCTCGAGCTGATCGGCATCCACTCCCACATCGGTTCGCAGATCTTCGACATGGCCGGCTTCGAGGTCTCCGCCCGCCGGGTCGTGCAGCTGCTCGCCGAGGTGCGGGACGAGCACGGTGTCGAGCTGCCCGAGATCGACCTCGGTGGCGGCCTCGGTATCGCGTACACCTCCGAGGACGATCCGCGTGAGCCGCACGAGATCGCGAAGTCGCTGACCGAGATCGTCACCCGTGAGTGTGAGGCCGCCGGGCTGCGCTCGCCCCGTATCTCCGTCGAGCCGGGCCGTGCGATCGTCGGGCCCACCGCCTTCACCCTGTACGAGGTCGGCACCGTCAAGCCGCTCGAGGGACTGCGTACCTACGTCAGCGTCGACGGTGGCATGTCGGACAACATCCGTACCGCGCTGTACGACGCCGAGTACAGCGTCGCCCTGGTGTCGCGGACCTCCGAAGCCGCTCCGATGTTGAGCCGGGTCGTCGGCAAGCACTGTGAGAGTGGCGACATCGTGGTCAAGGACGCGTTCCTGCCGGCCGACCTCGCGCCCGGCGATCTGATCGCCGTGCCGGCCACCGGCGCGTACTGCCGTTCCATGGCCAGCAACTACAACCACGCACTTCGCCCGCCTGTCGTCGCCGTCGCGGACGGCGAGGCACGGGTGATCGTCCGGCGTGAGACGGAGGAAGATCTCCTGCGTCTCGACGTCGGATAGTTGAGATAGATGTCTCGCATGCCGGACGGAGGGCAGAAACTCCGGTTCGGTGGGTGAGACTGGTCCACATCCAAGAAGTAATGAGAAGCGAGGTCGGATGATGCGTACGCGTCCGCTGAAGGTGGCGCTGCTGGGCTGTGGAGTGGTCGGCTCAGAGGTGGCGCGCATCATGACGACGCACGCCGACGACCTCGCCGCGCGTATCGGCGCCCCGGTGGAGCTCGCCGGGGTCGCCGTGCGCCGGCCGTCCAAGGTGCGCGAGGGCATCGACCCGGCGCTCATCACCACGGACGCGACCGCGCTCGTCAAACGCGGCGACATCGACGTCGTCATCGAGGTCATCGGCGGCATCGAGCCGGCCCGCACCCTCATCACCACCGCGTTCGAGCACGGCGCCTCCGTGGTCTCCGCCAACAAGGCGCTGCTCGCCGAGGACGGCGCGACGCTGTACGCCGCCGCCGAGCAGCACGGCCGCGACCTGTACTTCGAGGCCGCCGTCGCCGGCGCGATCCCGCTGATCAGGCCGCTGCGCGAGTCCCTCGCCGGCGACAAGGTCAACCGCGTCCTCGGCATCGTCAACGGCACGACCAACTTCATCCTCGACAAGATGGACAGCTCGGGGGCGGGGTACTCGGAGGCGCTGGACGAGGCGACCGCCCTCGGATACGCCGAGGCCGACCCGACCGCCGACGTCGAGGGCTTCGACGCGGCCGCCAAGGCCGCCATCCTCGCCGGGATCGCCTTCCACACCCGGGTACGGCTCGACGACGTCTACCGCGAGGGCCTCACCGAGGTCACCGCCGCCGACATGGCCTCCGCCCGCCGCATGGGCTGCACCGTCAAGCTCCTCGCGATCTGCGAGCGGGCGGCGGACGGGCAGTCGGTCACGGCCCGCGTGCACCCCGCGATGATCCCGCTCAGCCACCCGCTGGCGTCGGTCCGCGAGGCGTACAACGCCGTCTTCGTCGAGGCCGAGGCCGCCGGGCAGCTGATGTTCTACGGCCCCGGCGCGGGCGGTTCGCCCACCGCGTCCGCCGTGCTCGGCGACCTCGTCGCCGTGTGCCGCAACAAGCTCGCCGAGGCAACGGGGCCCGGCGAGTCGGCGTACACCCAACTGCCCGTGAGCCCCATGGGCGACGTGGTGACGCGCTACCACATCAGCCTCGACGTGGCCGACAAGCCGGGCGTCCTCGCCCAGGTCGCGACGGTCTTCGCCGAGCACGGCGTATCCATCGATACGGTGCGCCAGCAGGGCAAGGACGGCGAGGCCTCTCTCGTCGTCGTCACCCACCGCGCGCCCGACGCCGCCCTTTCCGGGACCGTCGCGGCGCTGCGCAAGCTCGACACCGTGCGCGGTGTCGCCAGCATCATGCGTGTTGAAGGGGAGTAAGGGACCCATGACCACCAACGGCACCCACCAGTGGCGCGGCATCATCGAGGAGTACCGGGACCGTCTTCCGGTCACGGACACGACGCCGGTCGTCACGCTCCGTGAGGGTGGCACGCCGCTCGTCCCGGCGCAGGTCCTCTCCGAGCGCACGGGCTGCGAGGTGCACCTCAAGGTCGAGGGCGCCAACCCCACCGGGTCCTTCAAGGACCGCGGTATGACGATGGCCATCACCCGGGCCAAGGAGGAGGGCGCGCAGGCCGTCATCTGCGCCTCCACCGGCAACACCTCCGCCTCCGCCGCCGCGTACGCGGTGCGCGCCGGGATGGTGTGCGCGGTCCTCGTGCCGCAGGGCAAGATCGCCCTCGGCAAGATGGGCCAGGCCCTCGTGTACGGGTCGAAGATCCTTCAGGTCGACGGCAACTTCGACGACTGCCTGAACCTCGCCCGCAGCCTCTCGGAGAACTACCCCGTGGCGCTGGTCAATTCGGTCAACCCGTACCGGATCGAGGGTCAGAAGACCGCCTCCTTCGAGATCGTCGACGCGCTCGGCGACGCCCCCGACATCCATGTGCTGCCCGTCGGCAACGCCGGCAACATCACGGCGTACTGGAAGGGGTACAAGGAGTACTCCGCGGACGCGATGGCCTCCCGGACGCCCCGCATGTGGGGCTTCCAGGCGTCCGGTTCGGCGCCGATCGTACGCGGCGAGGTCGTGAAGGACCCGTCGACGATCGCCACCGCGATCCGGATCGGCAACCCCGCGTCCTGGACGCAGGCGATCGCCGCACGCGACGAGTCCGGCGGTTTCATCGACGAGGTGACGGACCGTGAGATCCTGCGCGCCTACCGCCTGTTGGCGTCGCAGGAAGGCGTCTTCGTCGAGCCCGCTTCGGCCGCGTCCGTCGCCGGTCTGCTGAAGGCCGCCGAGCAGGGCAAGGTCGACCCGGGTCAGAAGATCGTGTGCACGGTCACCGGCAACGGGCTGAAGGACCCCGACTGGGCGGTCGCCGGAGCGCCCCAGCCGGTCACCGTCCCGGTCGACGCGGCCGCCGCGGCGGAGCGCCTCGGTCTCGCGTAGCCGCCGGCGCGGCGTCTGGCGTGAACAGGGCGGCTCGCGGCCCTGATCCGGCCGGAAGACCGCTTGCGCCCGTCCGGTTGCCCTACTGGAAAGTATGGCAACCCGGACAACGTCACACGTAGAGGCACAGGAGGCTCGCGACACGCATCGTGCGCCTCCTGTGCGCCCTATGTCGCAGGTGAACCTTCCTTCGATAGGCTGTACCCGAACCCGGCCCGCCGCATATGCGCGGTGTCGTTGCCGTCGCGGTGTTTCCACCGCCGAGGCCCACGGGTATTCCTGCCTCTCGAACCAATCGTGTACATCCCGCAGTTCAGAACCAAGGAGAGTCGTCGAGCGATGGCCGGTCCAGCGTTCCGCGCCGCCGCCGTCCGGGTGCGCGTCCCCGCAACCAGCGCCAATCTCGGTCCGGGCTTCGATGCCCTGGGGCTGTCGCTCGGTCTGTACGACGACGTGGTCGTCCGGGTCGCGGACTCCGGTCTGCACATCGACATCGCCGGTGAGGGCGCGTCGACCCTGCCCCGGGACGAGAACCACCTGCTGGTACGGGCCCTGCGCACGGCCTTCGACCTGCTCGGCGGTCAGCCGCGCGGCCTCGAGGTCGTCTGCGCCAACCGCATCCCGCACGGCCGCGGTCTCGGCTCCTCCTCGGCCGCGATCTGCGCCGGCATCGTCGCCGCCCGCGCCGTGACGATAGGGGGCGACGCGAAGCTCGACGACGTGGCGCTGCTCGAGCTCGCGACCGAGATCGAGGGCCACCCGGACAATGTCGCCGCCTGTCTGCTCGGCGGTTTCACCCTCGCCTGGACCGAATCGGGAGCGGCGCGCGCGATCAGGATGGATCCCGCCGATACCGTCGTTCCGGTGGTTTTCGTTCCGTCCAAGCCGGTGCTCACGGAGACGGCCCGCGGGCTTCTCCCGCGCACCGTCCCGCATGTCGACGCCGCCGCCAACGCCGGCCGGGCCGCTCTCCTCGTCGAGGCCCTGACCAGGCGTCCTGAGCTGCTGCTGCCCGCCACGGAGGACCGTCTCCACCAGGAGTACCGGGCCCCGGCGATGCCGCAGAGCGTCGATCTGGTGAACCGACTGCGCGCCGACGGCGTCCCCGCAGTCATCTCCGGCGCGGGCCCCACGGTGCTCGCGCTGGCCGAGGACAGTGCGGCCGACAAGGTCGCACGGCTGGCGGGCGAGGGGTGGGCGGCCAACCGGCTCGCCTTCGACGCCGCGGGTGCGAGCGTTCTGCCGCTGGCGCCCTAGGGACACACGATTGCCACACGATTGCCGGTGAGAGAGAGGGGGAATGTTTGTTGGAGCCGGTAGTGTTAACCTCAAGTCAGCGGCCGTCGTCCTCACGACGCGGCGCTTTGCGTCCCTCATCGGGACCACCATTCTTCCGGGAGCCTCCCCAAACTGCCTGAGCAGCCCGCCTGAGCAGTTTCGAGCACGCTCCGGAACCGGCACGACACCCCTCGCTTTTTCCAGGAGTGGGCCGAGCAGGGGGACCTCGGGCCGGACCTTGCACGTATGCATGTATCTCTCTCCGCCGTCAATTCTCCGGCGGGACCACCGCTCCGGCACGGCCCACACCCGGGACCGAAGCCGGACAGCACAACCGGTCGCCGAGCCAGAAGGCCGACGTCCGCTCCAGGGAAGGACCCTTCGTGAGCGACACCACCGATCTGATGGGCGTGACTGCCGACAACAACGTCGACAACGCCGCGCCCGCCACAGGTGCTGCCTCGGGCACCACCTCACGGCGCCGCCGCTCCGGCACCGGCCTCGAGGGCATGGTCCTGGCCGAGCTGCAGCAGGTCGCGTCCGGCCTCGGCATCAGGGGCACCGCGCGTATGCGCAAGAGCCAGCTGATCGAGGTCATCAAGGAGGCGCAGGCCGGAGGGACCTCCCCGGCGAAGAGCGCCGACGCGGGCGCCGCCGAGACCCCCGCCAAGCCCAAGCGCCGCGCCACGTCCAAGACCCGCACGGGTGACGAGGCCGCTGCCCCCGCCGCTGAGAAGGCGGAGAAGGCCGACAAGCCCGAGAAGGCTGTCGCCCAGCAGCAGATCGACATCCCGGGGCAGCCGGGTGGGGGCCCCTCCCAGGCCGCAGGCTCTGGGGGAGACGACCAGCCGGCCGGTGAGCGCCGTCGCCGTCGCGCCACGGCGCAGGCGGGCAGCCCGGACACCCGCACCGAGGCCCGCGGGGACACCGCCGTCGAGGTCAAGACCGACGTCAAGACCGACGAGCGCCCCGAGGCCAAGGCGGACACCGCCGTGGACACCGCCGAAGGCCGTCGTGACCGCCAGCGCGGCGACCGCGCCGAGCGTGGCGACCGGGGCGGCGAGCGCGGGGACCGCGGCGAGCGCCGTGAGCGTCAGCGTGACCGCCGCGGCAAGGGCGACGACCAGCAGCAGGGCGGCCAGCGCCAGCAGCGTCAGGGCGCCCAGCAGAGCACCGGCCCCCAGGACGACTTCGACGACGAGGCCGGTGGCCGTCGCGGACGCCGCGGCCGCTACCGCGACCGCCGTGGCCGCCGTGGCCGTGACGACTTCCAGGCCGGCGAGCCGCAGGTCTCCGACGACGACGTCCTGATCCCCGTCGCGGGCATCCTGGACATCCTCGACAACTACGCGTTCATCCGGACCTCCGGCTACCTGCCCGGCCCGAACGACGTGTACGTCTCCCTCGCCCAGGTCCGCAAGAACGGCCTGCGCAAGGGTGACCACGTCACCGGCGCCGTGCGCCAGCCCAAGGACGGCGAGCGCCGCGAGAAGTTCAACGCGCTGGTCCGTCTGGACTCCCAGAACGGCATGGCGCCCGAATCGGGCCGCGGCCGCCCCGAGTTCAACAAGCTGACCCCGCTGTACCCGCAGGACCGACTGCGTCTCGAGACCGACCCGGGCGTGCTGACGACCCGGATCATCGACCTCGTCGCGCCGATCGGCAAGGGCCAGCGAGGCCTGATCGTGGCCCCGCCGAAGACCGGTAAGACCATGATCATGCAGGCGATCGCCAACGCGATCACCCACAACAACCCCGAGTGCCACCTGATGGTCGTCCTGGTCGACGAGCGTCCGGAAGAGGTCACCGACATGCAGCGGTCGGTGAAGGGCGAGGTCATCTCCTCGACCTTCGACCGTCCCGCCGAGGACCACACCACCGTCGCCGAGCTGGCCATCGAGCGCGCCAAGCGTCTCGTCGAGCTGGGTCACGACGTGGTCGTCCTGCTGGACTCGATCACCCGCCTCGGCCGCGCCTACAACCTGGCGGCCCCGGCCTCCGGACGCATCCTGTCCGGTGGTGTCGACTCGACCGCGCTCTACCCGCCGAAGCGCTTCTTCGGTGCCGCGCGCAACATCGAGGACGGCGGCTCGCTGACCATCCTGGCCACCGCGCTGGTCGACACCGGCTCGCGGATGGACGAGGTGATCTTCGAGGAGTTCAAGGGCACCGGCAACGCGGAGCTCAAGCTCGACCGGAAGCTCGCCGACAAGCGCATCTTCCCGGCGGTGGACGTCGACGCGTCCGGCACCCGTAAGGAAGAGATCCTGCTCGGCAGCGACGAGCTCGCCGTCACCTGGAAGCTGCGTCGTGTGCTGCACGCACTCGACCAGCAGCAGGCGATCGAGCTGCTGCTCGACAAGATGAAGCAGACCAAGTCGAACGGCGAGTTCCTGCTTCAAATCCAGAAGACGACTCCGTCCGCCGGCAACGGCAACGACTGAGAGAGCTTCGCCACAGCCGCCGGGCCCGTCA
>NZ_JBSGZJ010000035.1:0-31802 GCF_053610925.1 Streptomyces sp. NPDC054847
TGGCCGGCTAGGCCGGCCACGCACCCGCCTCCTGTGAACCGGTCAGCCTCGCGCGAGCAGGGCGTTGACTTCCTTCTCTGCCGCCGCGAGTGCGGCCTCGGGCTCGACCTTGCCCAGCAGCGCCGCTTGGAGGTGCGGCTTGATCAGGTCCATGAGCTCACGGGCCTTCGGGTGCATCACACCGGTCCGGACCACGTCCAGGTACTTTTCGCCCTCGGCGACTTCCGGGTCGTCCGCGAAGATCCCCGCGCCCGAGTCCCGCGGCGCGTAGTAGCCGTTCTCCTTGTTGAACTTCTTCATCTGCTGCGGGCCGGTGAGGAAGTCCACCCAGGCCTTGGCGGCCGGCTTGGCCTCGCTTGCAGCAAGGACGGACAGGCCGCCGACCGAACCCGCGGCGACCTGGACCTTGCCGGTCAGCGGGGGGCTCGTCCGGAGGTGCTCACTCGTCGACGCGGGCAGCACCTGACGCAGGGCGGAAACGCTCGAGGCCGGAACGAAGGCCGTCTTCCCCCGTCCCATGTCGCTCTGCTCGACGGGCTCGTGGTTCGTGAGGCTCTGCCGGGAGGTCCAGCCCTCGTCCACCATCTTCTTGATGAACTGCAGCGCCGCCAGCCCCTCGGGGCTGTTGAACGCGGCCTTGGTGCCGTCCTCGTTGAGGACCTCACCGCCGGCCTGCCACAGGTACGGGTAGTACGAGTGGTTCAACGTCAGGGTGAGGGCGGCCACGTAGTCGGTGGGGACATACCCCGCCTTCTTGACCTTGGGGGCCATGGCCTCCAGTTCGTCCCACGTCCGAGGGCACTCGTCGACGCCCGAATCGGCCAGGACCTTGGTGTTGCAGACAGCGGTGAGTGTCTGCATCAGCAAGGGCACCCCGTAGAGCTGACCGTCCCATGTCATGGACTCGAGGGCGGACTCCTTGAAGTCGCCCCGGTCGTCCTCGATCACGTCGCCGACCGGCTCGAGCGTTCCCTCGACGGCGAACTTCGGGATGAAGTCGGGGTTGAAGTACACGACGTCCGGGCCCTGACCGCCCGCGATGGCGGTGACCAGGGTCTCCTCACGCTTCTCGAACGGCTGGACGACGACCTCGACATCGGCGTTGGGGTACTTCTTCTTGAACTCCTTGACGACCGGGTCCCAGTAGTCGTCCTCACCGCTGACACCGATGGGGTAGGTCCAGAAGGTGATCGAGCCCTCGACCGCCTTGGGATCAGCGGGCATCGCCGCGTCGTCCGTGCCGCCGCACGCGGCGCTCAGCATCGCGGTTGCCAGCACCATGGCCGCGGTCCGTGCCTTCAGTCTGCCGCTCATGAGGTGGTCCCTCCGGAAGGTCGGCACTGCTCTGCCTCTTGAAATGCAATCGGTTGCACGGACCGTAGTTCCGCCTCCCTTGCCCGTCAAGGGTGCAACTTGCATTGATTTTCGGGTGGTTGTCACGCGAGAAGGTCGTAGGTTTCCAGCAGTACCTCGTGCGCAAGGGGCTGTCCGGCGAAGAACCGCGCCAGTTCCTCGACCACGGTCCGCCCTTGCGCCCTCCGGGCCTCGAACGTGCCGCCGGCCACGTGCGGTGTGACGATGACGCCGGGCAGGCCGAGGAAGGGGCTGGACGACGGGAGGGGTTCGCTGTCGAACACGTCCAGGCCCGCCCGAAGGCGCCCGGAGACGACCTCGGACAACAGAGCCGCCTGGTCGACCACCCAGGATCGAGCCGTGTTCACCAGCACGGCGCCGTCCGGCAGCATGGCGAGCTGACGGCGCCCCACCAGGTGACGGGTCTCCGGCGTGGCCGGGGCGTGGACGGCGATCACGTCGCAGCTGCCGAAGAGCTCGTCGAGACCTACCGTCTCGATCCCCAGGGCCGCTGCCGCCGCCGGGTCCGCGTATGGGTCGTAGGCCCGCACGACCGATGTCCCAAGGGCCTTGACCATGCGGGCGTAGCAGTGGCCCGTGCGACTGAGGCCCACCAGTCCGACCCGGCGCTCCGACAGGGCCTGCCCCAGTTCGGGACGGCGCGCTTTCGCCCAGTCCCTGCCCGTCCACAGACCGCGGTCATGGTGGTGCAGGTTGCGCAGCAGCGCGAGCGTGAGGGTGAGCGCCATCTCCGCCACGGCGGGGGCCATCGCCGCCGCGCCGCCCTGCGTCAGGCGCGGCCCGTCTTCGAGGAGTTCGCGGGGGTAGAGGCGACGGACGGAGCCGGCGGAGTGCGCGGCCAGACCCAGCCGGCCGCCGCGCAGCTCCTCCGCCCGGAACGGCACGGTGCTCCAGGAGGTCACGAGGGCGTCGTAGGATTCGGCCGCCCCGGGCGGGGGGGTGGCACCGCGCGGGCCCGTGCCGAACGCGACGTCCGCGAGATCGTGCAGGTTCTGCTGCGTCGCCGGGGAGAAGAGCAGATCGAACTCCTCGCGGGCCACTGCGACACAGACGTGCGGCCGGTTCATGGTGGCGTGTCCTCTCGACCGTCGGAACGCGAGGGGCCGCGGCGGATCGGCCGGCCGCCCGCCCGTGTCTCCCCCAGCGACGTTCACAGTACGGTCCCGACCCTTGACCTGCAATCGGTTGCACGGGAAACTCGGCGTCATCGCCTCCCCGTTCGGAGAAACGATGGATCGACAGACCCCGCTCGGCAGCGTGAAGGACTGTGATCGACCGCTGACATGGGCCTTCATCGGTGACAGCGTCACCGCCGGCACCTGGCACACCTACGGTGCCCGCTCATACCCGGAGTTGTTCGCCGAGCGCATGCGTGAACTCGCGCGTACGGCCGACGTCTTCATCAACACCGCGGTCAGCGGCTGGACCGTGCGCGAACTCGACCGGCATCTGGACCGGATCGCCCTGCGGTTCTCCCCCGACCTGGTCGTCCTGGGGATCGGGCTCAACGACACCCGGCACGGGACGGAGGGGCTGGCCGGTTTCTCCGCAACGTACCGTCGCGTGGTCCGCCGACTGCGTGACGGCAGCGGGGCCACCGTCGTCGTCCAGACACCCAACGACACCCTTCCCACGGCTCCCCGGCACGTTGTGGACCATCTGCCGCGCTACGCCGAGAAGATCCGAGCGGTCGCCGCGGACGCCGGGGCGGCCCTGGTCGACCACTACGCCGTCTGGACCGATCCCGGGGCCCCCGCTCCGGAGCACTGGTACGCCATGGGCTGCCACCCGGGGCCGCACGGCCACCGGGCCATGGCCCGCACCCTGCTGGACGCGTTCGGCGCTTGGGACCCCACGAGCCGCACCGGACGGCTCACCATCCCCTGAAACCGACTCAGGAACCACGAACAGGAGCACTCGTGCAAGATCCAGCCGCCCTGGAGGAACGCCTCTCCCGCCCCAGCGAGGCACTCGTCAAGGACCTGGGCCGCATCGACGGTGACATCGTCGTCCTCGGCGCGGCCGGGAAGCTCGGCCCCAGCCTCGTGCGCCTGGCGGTCAGAGGCGTCGCGGAGGCGGGCACAGGTGCCCGGGTCGTCGCCGTCTCCCGGTTCGGCAGGCCGGGGTCCGCCGAAGCCCTCCGCGAGGCGGGCGCAGAGGTGGTGCACGCCGACATCACGGACCCGGACGCCCTGTCCGCCCTGCCGGACGCGGCCAATGTGGTGTACCTCGTCGGCGCCAAGTTCGGCACCGACGGCAACGAGCACGCCACCTGGGCCACCAACGCCTACCTGCCTGGCCGTGTCGCGGAGCGCTACACCGGCGCGAGGATCTCCGCGCTCTCCACCGGTAACGTCTACCCACTGGCGCCGGTCGGCTCCGGCGGCTGCACCGAGCAGGACCCGGTCGGACCCGTGGGCGAGTACGCGATGTCGTGTCTCGGCCGGGAGCGGGTGCTGGCCCACTTCGCCCACCGGGACGGCACCCCGACAGCGCTGATCCGCCTCAACTACGCCGTGGAGATGCGCTACGGGGTCCTCGTCGACCTGGCCAGGAAGGTCGCCGCGAAAGAACCCGTCGACCTGACCACCGGCTTCGCCAACGTCGTCTGGCAGGGCTATGCCAACGAGGTGACACTGCGCGCCCTGCTCCACGCGGACGTGCCCCCCTTCGTCGTGAACGTCACGGGCCCGGAGACGCTTTCCATCCGCAAGGCGGCGACGCGGCTGGCGGAACTCCTGGGCGTCGACGCCACGTTCAGTTCGACCGAGGCCGGGAGGGCCCTGCTGTCCGACGCGTCCCGCTGCCACGGGCTGTTCGGCTACCCGCAGGTCAGCCTCGACGAGTTGATCGTCTCGACGGCCGAGTGGATCCGGTCCGGGGGGCCGCTCTTGGACAAGCCGACCCACTTCCAGAGCAGGGACGGAAAGTTCTGATGGCCGCGGCACCCCGGCAGAGCGCCCCAGGCCGGCAGAGCACCGACCCGCTGAAGAGGTTCCTCGCCGGAACGGCCATCCCCGCCCACCCGTTGGCGCTGGACTCCCGTCTGTCACTGGACGAGCGCCGCCAGCGGGCACTGACCCGGTACTACCTCGAAGCGGGCGCGGGCGGGATCGCCGTCGCGGTCCACACCACCCAGTTCGCGATCCACGAGCCCCGGAGGGGCCTGCTGCGCCCGGTCCTGGAGCTGGCCGCCACAACCGCCACCGAGTTCGGTGACGCGGGGACCGTCCTCGTGGCCGGTGCGTGCGGCGACACCGCGCAGGCGGTGAAGGAGGCCGAGCTGGCCGCCGATCTCGGTTACCACGCCGTGCTGCTGGCCCCGTACGGGGCGGGCGGGCTCAGCGAGGACGAGTTGGTCGACCGCGCGGCCGCCGTGGGCGAAGTCCTGCCGGTGATCGGGTTCTACCTCCAACGGGCGGTGGGGGGCCGTCCCCTCTCGCGCCGGTTCTTCACGCGCCTGGCCGACCTGCCCTCCCTGCTCGGCATCAAGGTCGCGCCGTTCGACCGCTACGCCTCGCTCGATGCCGTCCTCGGCGTCGCCGCCTCCGATCGCCGCGCGGACGTCGCCCTCTACACGGGCAACGACGACCACATCGTCGGCGACCTGCTGTCCACCCACCCCGTGGACGGCGCGGCCCTGGAGTTCGTCGGCGGACTGCTCGGCCAGTGGTCGGTGTGGACGCACTCGGCGGTCCGGCTGCTGGAGGCCGCCCGCCGGGCCAAGGCCGGGGACCACACGGCGATGCGTGACGTGCTGGCCGTCGACTCCGCGCTCACGGACGCCAACGGGGCGATCTTCGACGTCTCCGGTGGCTTCCGCGGATGCGTACCCGGCATCCACGAAGTGCTGCGGCGTCAGGGGCTGCTCGAGGGGCTGTGGTGCCTCGACGAGGAGGAGGTCCTGTCCCCGGGGCAGTTCGACGAGATCGACCGGATCTGGCAGGCGTATCCGCAGCTGCGAGACGACACGTTCGTGGCCGAGCGCCTCGACCGCTGGCTGTCCTGAGAACGACCGCCCGCCGCCTGCCCCGCATCAGACCCACGACAACCTGTCCCCGACCCTCCGGAGGGCCGCTTCATGTCCATGAGGCGCATCGGCATCATCGGCACGGAGAACTCGCACGTCGACCAGTTCGTCCGATTCCTCAATCTCGAGGAACGGCACCCGGGGAACCGCGCCGTCGCACTCGTCGGCGGTTGGACCGAACGTAACGAGGCGCTGTGCCGGACCGGAAGCATCGGCCTTGTGGTCGAGAACCCCACCGATCTGATCGGGCACGTCGACGCCGTGATCGTCAGCAGCCGCGACGGCAGGGCCCACCGTGAGCAGGCAGAGCCGCTGCTGGCGGCCGGCTTGCCGGTGTTCGTGGACAAGCCGTTCGCGGGATCGGTCGCCGATGCGCAAGCGCTCATCGCCGCCGCGGAGCGCTCCGGCGCCACGCTGGTGTCCGGCTCCGCGCTGCGGTTCGTGTCCGGGATCTCGTACCTCACCGACCAGGCGGGGCAGTGCGGCGCGCTGCGCCAGCTCGCCATGACCGGCCCCGCGGACCCGGACAGCGAATACGGGGGCCTGTTCTTCTACGGCATCCACCAGGTCGAGGCGGCACTGCAGTTGCTCGGGGACCCGGTCGTCGAACCGGGCTCGCTGACCACCACCGCGAGCCGGCACGGGGACACGGTCGTCGCGCTGACCCGCATCGGGGACGTGTCCCTCACGTTCACCTTCGTCACACCCACCGACGAGGAACAGACGTCCTTCCACGCCACGCTGACGGGCACCAGCGGTGTCCGGGCCGCCGAGCTCACGCTCCCTCGTGACTACACCGCACCGCCGCTCGCCCGTTTCATCGACGCCTGCGACCGCGACGAGCCGCAGAAGGACCGTGCCGTCGTGCTCTCCCCGATCTCGGTACTGGAGTCCGTCACCGACGCCCTGAACGCCGGCGCGCCCTACGGAAAGGACTGACCATGTCCCTGTCCGCACATCCGCTCCGCATCGCCGTCATCGGTGTCGGCGTCATCGGCAGGGCCCACGTGCAGCGCCTGCTGACCGGCGCGGCCGACGCCACCCTGGTCGCCGTGGCGGACGCGAACGCCGAGGCCGCTCTGGACGTGGCCGTCCGGTGCGGCGTCGCCGCGGACTCGGTGGACGGGGTCCTCGCCCGGCGCGACGTCGACGCGGTGATCGTCGCCGTTCCCAGCGGCCTGCACGCGCAGGTGGCCGTCGCCGCGCTGGAGGCCGGCAAGCACGTGCTGCTGGAGAAGCCCATCGAGATCACCGTCGAAGCCGCGGAAAGGATCATCGATGCCGAGAAGCGCTCGGGCAAGGTCCTCAGTGTGGCAAGCCAGCGGCGGTTCGCCGCCGAGAACCAGTTCGTCTTCCGGGCGATACGCGACGGGCTCCTGGGGCGGATCACGTCCGCGACGATCGAGGTGGCCCTGTGGCGCACACAGGAGTACTACGACTCCGGTGACTGGCGCGGCACCTGGGCGCTGGACGGCGGCGGCGCCCTGATGAACCAGGGAGTCCACCTGGTGGACCTGGCCCTGTGGTTGCTCGGCGAGGCGGAGGAGGTCTACGCCCACACCGGACTGCTCGCACACGAACGCATCGAGGTCGAGGACACCATAACGATCACCGCCCGGCTGCGCAGCGGAACACTGCTGACCTTCCTGGCCACGACAGCCGCCTACGACGGCCTCCCGGTCCGGTACGCGGTGCTCGGAGACGGCGGCTCGGTGGTGATCGAGGACGAGCGGCTCGCCCACTTCAACTCCCTGGGCGGCCCGTCACCGGTCTTCGACGGGCCCCCGGTCGACCAGCCGCTGGCCCAGCTCACCGACTTCGTCACCGCGGTGCAAAGCGGCGTCGCTCCGCTGGTCACCTCGGCGCAGGCACGGGCGGCGGTCGCTTTCATCGAGGCGGCGTACCGGTCGGCCGACACCGGGGTCCCGGTCCGACCGAGCTGAGCGGCCGGTACGAGTGGCGGAGCCGGCCGCGGTCCCGCCCGGCCCTGCTCGGGAACAGCCCGGCCGGGATCACGTCTTCCCGGATCCGCACGTCCTCCCAGATCGCAGTTTTCACAGATCGCAGTCTTCGGAGATCCGCACGTCGTCCCAGTCCCGATGGAGGCAGGTACCAGTGAAAGAGCACAGTGGTTCGACTCCCCTTTCCCGGCGCAGGCTGCTGGGCGGCTTCGGCGCCGGTTCCCTGGCAGCCGCGTTCGGGGTCCTGGGCCCGGGAGCACATCCTGCCGGGGCCGCCACAGGCACCGGCGCCGCCTCCGCCACCGCAACTGGTGAGATCGTCGACCTGGGCGTGGCCATGCGCACCGTCAACGTCAGGAGCGCCAGAACGGGACGGATGCCCGACGGGACGCCGGTGCTCTTCGCCTTCAGTGACGGCAACCCGGTCAGTTTCAACGTGCTCCGGCTCGACACCGGCGAGCGGATCGACGGATTCCCTTGCGGGCCGGACACCGTGGGGTCCTCCATGGTCCAGCACCCCGACGGGACGGTGTACTTCAGCGTCCGTGCCCCCTCCAGCGGGCGGCTGCTGCGGTACCTGCCGGCCTCGCGCACCATGGAGACCGTCGCCACGGGCGTCGTCGGCGAGACCATGCTGCGAACCCTCGTCGTCGACCCGGACACCGGTGTCCTGTACGGATGCACCTATCCCCACGCGAAGGTGTTCTCCTACGACCCGTCGACCAAGGCCGTCCGTGACTACGGCTCCGTGGTGACGGACGGCGCCTACGCGTGGGGCTTCGACCTCGTCGGCGGCAAGCTGTGGGTGGGCACCGGCATCGGTACGGCGCATCTGATCGAACTGGACCCGGCCACGGGCGCGAAGATCGAGATACCGCTGCCCGGCGAGTTCGCCTCCGGAGCGACCTACATCTACGGTGTGCGCACCCGTGGTGACATCGCCCTGGTGGCGCTCAACCCGCCGCTCGGCGGTGTCAACACCCTCGTGTGGGACATCTCCGGACGTCGGTGGCTGCAATCAGGCACCCTGCACCAGACGGTGGACGCAAGTGGGGTCGTCAGCACGGTGGACTCCACCGGACGTTTCTACTACGTCAGCGACGGCGAGCTGTACGCGTACGACACCGCCACCCGCAGCTCGTCCCCGACCGGTATGGCCGGCAGCCCCATCGGCGACCGGGTGCCCGGCACGCGCTCGGTGGACGTGATCGAGACGGCGACCGGTGACACACCACGCCGCGAAGTGGTGGGCGTGGCCAACACCGGGGTGATCTGGCGCTACGACCTGGACACCCGTACGGGCATCACCGTGCGCGGCGTACCACTGGGGTCCCCCGCGACCCTCCACAGCATCGGCGTCGGGCCGGACGGCAAGGTGTACACCGGCGCCTACCTCAGCTCCGGTGTGATGGCACGGGTGTCGACCTCCACGTACGAGATCGAGGAGCTCACCGGGCCGGAGCAGGCCGACCACATCGTGACCCACCAGGGCAGGATCGTGGTCACGAGCTACCCCAACGCCGTTGCCTACACGGGAGAGACCGACCCGTGGGACTGGGGCACCCGGCCCGCACATCTGTTCAGCATCGGCCGGTTCAGCGAGTACGAGCAGGACCGGATGTTCGACGTGGTGAGCGTGCAGGGCAAGCTGGCCTTCGGGAGCGTGCCCAACTACGGCACGCTCGGCGGCGCCCTGATCCTGGCCGACCTCGACGGGAACGTCGAGGTGCACCGCAACGTCGTCCAGGACCAGAGCGTCACCGCCCTGGCGACGCGGGGGCCGCTGATATTCGGCGGGACGTCCGTGCACGGCGGGCTCAGCACGACGCCGAAGGCCACGGAGGCCGTGCTGTTCATCTGGGACACCCGCACCGGGAAGAAGGTCTTCGAGACCGTGCCGGTGCCCGGGGACGAGATCGTCCACTCGCTGCTCGTCGACCGGGACCGGCTCTGGGGCATGAGCAGCACGGGGGTGGTGTTCGAGTTCGACCTCACGACCCGCGCCGTCGTCCGTGCGGTCGACGTCGGTCTGCGGGACACCAACGCCTGGGGACGGCTGGGCAAGCTGCACCGGCACGACGACGGCAGGATCTACGGGAACGCCGGCGGCAAGCTGTTCCGCATGGATCCGGCGACGCTCGCGGTCACCGTCCTCGCCACCAACGCCAAGGTGTCCGCACTCGCACCGACCGGCGAGATCTTCTTCGGCGACAGCACCAACCTGTACGTGTACAAGCCCTGACCGCAGCCGCCCGCGCCGCGCGGGCGGACCGGCCGGGCGCCGCCCGGTGCTCCGGCGCCGTTCGACGCCCGACCCCATCTGCCCCCAACTGCCTTGTCCGACAACCCCTTGGACGGATGGAGACCGCAATGCCCCTCAGCCGCCGATCACTTCTGGCGAGAAGCGCACTGGCCGGAGCGGCGCTGGCGGTCGGTACCGACGCATGGCGCGCCGCACCGGCACTCGCCCGCGACAAGACCCTTGCCCCGATCGGCTTCGGCCCGGCATCGCTGACTTCCGCGGTGCGCGGCGCCGCGGTGATCGGTGACAGCGTGTTCATCTCGTCGCGCTTCAACACCTCCGAACTGAAGATGCGACTGGCCGAGTTCGACGCGAACACCGGTGAGGTGCGGTCCGTCGACGATCTCGACATCCCGAGCTCGGGCGGCAACAAGCTGGCGGCCGACGGCCGTTACGTGTACATCGGTCCGGCCGGCAGCGCACATGTGTGGCGCTTCGACCCACGCACCAAGGAGCTGCTGGCCTGGGCCGAACCGGGCACGAGCACCACCTGGTTCTACGAGATGGTGGTCGAGGGCGATCACCTCTACATCGGCACGTACCCCGACTGCACGGTCAGGCGCATCCGGCTCTCCGATGCCGTGATCGAGACCTACGGCCGGCTTTCCGCCTCGAAGTACGCAACCGCGATCACTGTTGACGACAGTCACGTCTACGCCGGTTCGGCGGCACCGGGAGCCCTGCTGTTCTGGCCGAAGGACGGGGGCGCGCCGACCGACCTCACCGCGCACCTGAGCGATTCACCGGTCGGCATCCTCGACCTGGCTGTCCGGGACAAGGTGGTGTACGTCGCCAGCGGCCGTCAGCTCATCTCGTTCCGCACCGACGGGTCCGAGCGGGTCTCGCGGGAGATCCCGGCGGAGGACCGCTACATCGACCAGGTCGGGGTCGGCGGCGACGGGAAGGTCTACGCGCTGGCGCGGCTCACCTCCAACGTGTACGAGGTCACCGCCACCGGCCTGGAGAAGGTCGGCCAGCCGCTCGAAGGCGTCGAGAACCAGCTGCTCGCGCCGCAGCAGGACGGCAGCCTGATCGGTGTCAGCGGGCTCGGGCACATCTGGCGGACGGCCCCCGGCGGCACCGCCAGTGTGTGGCAGACCGCGACCCGCGGGTTCGGCTATCCCGAGGTCGTCCAGGCGATGCTGCTGCACAGCCGGGGCACGGTGTGGGTCGCGGGCCATTACGCGATGACGGTCCATCAGCCGGATCGCGGCACCAATGTCCGCTTCGACATCAACGGCGAGCCCAAGTCGCTGGCCGAGGGCGCCCGGGGCACGGTGTACGCGGGCCTGTACCCGAGCACGCAGATCGTGGCGGTCGACCCCGTCGGGCACGGCATCACCGTCCTCGGGACGCTGGGCCACGAGCAGCTGCGCGCCCGTCGGATCCACGCCGACGTCGCGCGCAACCAGTTGCTGGTGGCGTCCGGTCCGGCGACCACCAAGCACACCGGCGCTCTTACCTTCGTCGACCTGGCGACGCACCGCTTCGACGTGCACCGGGAGTACCTGCCCGAGCAGAGCGTCATGGACGTCGCGGTGTCGGGCACCACCGCGTACATCGCCGGCGACACGTACGGCGAGGTCACCAGCGGTCCGCTCCGCCCGACGGCCCAGTTGGCCGCGGTCGACGTCGTCACCCGCGAACTGCTGTGGCGCGAGGAGCCCAAGCCGGACTGGGCCTCCTACGAGAGCCTTTATGTGACCGGCAACCTGCTGTACGCGATGGCCCGCCGCCCGCGCGGCTCCTGGTTCGCCTACGACCTGACCACCCGCACGATCGTGATGGAGGGGGACCTCGGCGGGTACGGCCAGTTCAACGGCGTCGACGACCGGGTCTTCTCGTGGGTGCACTGGACCAACGACATCTGCGAGTTGCCCACCCGCGCGGACGGGCCGCCAGCCGTGCTCCACGACAATGTTCCACGCGGGTGGTACAACAATCCGATGTTCAACTTCACCCCCAACGGCAAGGCGACCTGGGGCATGCGAGGGACCGATCTCGCGCTGTTCCCGCTGCCCAGGACCGCGTAGCAGATTCACGGCCGCCAGGCGGCGCTCCGCTCGCGCGGGGTGCCGCCACGCTCGTCGCCTTGACCCACTTTGGCCAGATCGGCCCCTCCAGGGCCTCGACCCTGGAGCCTGGTGTCGCGCGGCGCCGCCGCCTCCCAGAGGACCGGGAGGCGACGGCGCCGTGGCATGCGTCAGCATCGGCGACGGCGACGAATGACCACGTAAGTCACGCCTGCTGTCGCGCCAACTGAGACCGATGCCGAGCGCGAGCCCGTTCGAGTCCTTTGCCGCGGCGCCGCCTACTCCGCCCTCGGCGACCCGTGCCGGCATCCCGGTCGTGCGCACAGATGTGGGCATGGCCGTCTGCCTGGGAGGCGTACGCGTTGCAGAGATGCTGAGCTCGCCCACCGGACGTCAACCGCCGCGTGAACCCAGGAACTTCCGGCGCTGAACCGACGCCCGGCAACTCAGCACGAGACGGAGCTCTCGTCCCGACCCGTGACGTGTTCCCATCGTCGGCGGCTGACCGGTAGGGCACCGGCCGCACACCGGGCCGGCAGGGCGCCGGGGTTCCCGTGCCGGCAGGTGCGCGTCCCGCCGTCATTCCGCTGCCAGGGCCTCCGCGTGGGCCAGCACGGCGTCCACGAGCGCCCCGTCAGAGGCCAGGTCGGATCCCAGGAAGGCCAGAACCTCCCGCACGGCCTCTCGGAGGGGGCCCTGCGCGAGGGGGACGATCCGCGCGGCGTCGGCGTCCGTGACCGGCACTCCTCGGCCTCGCAGATGGCAGATCCAGGCGGCCGGCACCCGCACGGCACCTTGCGGCACCGAGCCGGCCGCGCGTGCGCGGCGCAGCACCGGGAGGATGCGTACCACGAGCTTCTGGGATCCGTCGGCGGCGATCTGCGCCAGCGCGTGCCGGATCCGGGGGTTGGCGAAGCGGTGCAGCAATGCCGCGCGGTATGCGGCCAACTCGTCGTCCGGCAGGGTCAGATGCCGGGAGGCCTCGGCCCACCACTCCTCGAGCCAGCCTCTGCAGACCGGGTCGGCAACGGCGTCGGCGACGGTCGTGTGGCCACGGACGCCGCCGGCGTAGGCGAGGAGCGAGTGCGCGCCGTTCAGCAGCCACAGCTTGCGCTGCTCGTAGGGTGTCGCATCAGCCACGAACCGGGCCCCGGCCTCCTCCCAACGGGGCCGTTCTGCGGGAAAGTCCCCGCTGATGACCCATTCGGCGAAGGGCTCGGTGACAACCGGAGCCGCGTCGGCGAGGCCGGTCGCCGACGCGACGGTGATCAGGTCCTCGTCGATCGTGCGCGGGGTGATCCGGTCGACCACGGAGGTGGCGAACGTGGCGCACCGGTCGATTGCCGCGGTGAGTTCGGGGCGGCCGGTGTGCGCGGCCAGTTCGCGGACGGTGTTCTCCAGCACCGCGCCGTTGGCGGGCAGGTTGTCGCAGGAGACGATGGCGACACGGCCTGATCCGCCCTGGTCCCGGGCGGCCAGCCCCGCCAACAACTTGCCGGCGGCGGTGACGGCCGGGGCCGCGGGATCGGCCCGCAGGGCGGCGATGTCCGCGGCGACGGCGTCTGTTCCGGTGTCCAGGCCGCCGCCGGGACGACGGCAGTACCCGGCCTCAGTGACGGTCAGCGTGACGACCGCGAGCTCAGGGCGGCGCCAGTGGCCGGTCCACGCCTCGTGATCGCTGCCCGTGTGGGTGGCGGAGAGGCTGGAGAGGGTGTCGAACCGGTCTCCGTCGCTGTCGCGGGTGATCAGCGTGTAGAGGCCGCCCTGGGCGGACAGCGCGCCGGCGAGACCCGGTCGGCGACCGGTGAAGGCGGCGATGCCCCACTGCCCGGCGTCAGGCGCCCGGTCGGTGTACCAGGCCTGGTGGGCCCGGAAGAAGTTGCCCAGGCCGAGGTGGAGCATGCGCACCGGTGCGGCCGGCCCGGCCCTGCCGCCCACGCGGGACAGCGCCGGGATGCCGGGCGAGGACGGCGGTCCGGGGATCGCGGTCGCAGCTTTCAGCGGGTTCGCGGTCATACGCTCGACCACCGTCCCGGACAACTCTTCCTCGTCCGGCGAGTGTTCGGCCACGGATCTGCGGATGGCCGGGGATGGGAAGCAGCAAGTGAACTCGGCACATGAGGGATTGTCCGCACCTGCGACGATGCTGGCAACCGGTTGCACACAAATTGCGTTCGCGCCCTTGCGGCGAGGGCGACAGGCTGGGCATCGTGCACTCATGACGGAGAGCACACGCGGCACTGCCACGCGGAGCACCGGCGATACGGCGACGCGGACGGCCAGGCTCGGCGGGCCCGGGACGGTCCTCGGCGAGGAGCAGGTGACGGAGTTCATCAGGCGCCGGCTCGCGGAGGTCGACCTGGACGGCCGGAGCGTGTGCCTGGTGGTGCCGGACGGTACGCGCAGTTGTCCCCTGCCGCTGCTGCTGTCCGCGGTGCACGGTGCCCTGGCCGGACGGGTGAGCCGGCTGACCGTACTGATCGCACTGGGCACCCATGCCGCGATGGGCGAGCCCGAACTGGCCGCCCACCTGGGCTACCCGGTCGGCGGACTCGAGACACGCTATCCAGGCATGACGGTGCTCAACCACGAGTGGTGGGAGCCGTCGACGTTCGCCTCACTCGGCACGATCTCCGCCGACCGAGTGGCCGAGATCTCCAGCGGTCTGCTGCGCCGCGAGGTGGAAGTCAGGCTCAACCGGGCGGTCGTGGACCACGATGTGGCGCTTGTGGTCGGTCCGGTGTTCCCGCACGAGGTCGTCGGCTTCTCCGGCGGCAACAAGTACTTCTTCCCCGGCGTCGCGGGCGCCGAGATCATCGATCTCTCGCACTGGCTGGGCGCGCTGATCACCAGCGCCGAGATCATCGGAACCCGGGGGATCACACCGGTGCGCGCGCTCATCGACGAGGCCTCTGCCCTCGTCCCGAGCCGGCGCCTTGCCCTGTGCGTGGTCGCCCGGTCAGGCTCCGGCTCGCTGCACTCGGTGTCGTTCGGCAGCCCGGAGGAAGCATGGGCACTTGCGGCCGACGTCTCGGCCGAGGCCCATGTCCGCCATCTCGACGCGCCGGTCGCGCGGGTTCTGTCGGTCATACCGGAGAAGTACGAAGACATCTGGACCGCGGCCAAGGGTTTCTACAAGCTGGAGCCGGTCGTCGCCGACGGCGGCGAGGTCATCCTCTACGCGCCGCACGTCCGGGAGCTGTCGGCCATGCACCCTGAGATCGCGGAGATCGGCTACCACTGCCGGGACTACTTCACACAGCAGTGGGAGAGGTTCGAGAACCTGCACTGGGGGGTCCTCGCTCACTCCACCCATCTGCGCGGTGCCGGTACCTACGACCCCGAACACGGCGAGCGGTTCAGGGTGACGGTCACGCTCGCCACCGGCATCCCCGAGGACATCGTCCGAGGGGCGAACCTCAATCACCTCGACCCCTCCGAGGTGAACATCGACGCGTTCGCCGCACAGCCGGACACCCTGGTCGTACCGCAGGCGGGCGAGATCCTGTACCGGCTGCGCCGAACGCCGCGGTGACCACTGCGGCTTCCCTCGACGTGCCCGGTTCGAGGCAGATCGTGAAGCACACCAGGAGGACAGCGTGACCACAACACCTCGGCCGCCCACCCTCACAGACGCCGACGCGGAAGCAGCCGCGCGAGTCGCCGCGTTGCTGCGCGGGGCGGCCCCGCTGGGAGTCGCCTTCTCCGGCGGCGTGGACTCCTCGCTGCTCCTCGCGCTCGCGGTCCGCTCCCTCGGCGCGCACCAAGTCGTGGCGGTGCTCGGAGTATCGCCCAGCCTTGCGGCCGACGAGCGGGCGGCGGCCCACGACGTGGCCGCCTTCATCGGCGCGCGGGTACTGGAGGTCACCACCCGCGAGGGTGAGTTGTCGGCCTACCGTTCCAACGGCCCGGACCGCTGTTTCCACTGCAAGGACGAGTTGTTCACCAGGATTTCCGACGAGGTCGTGACGGCGCACGGGCTCACGGCCGTCGCCTACGGGGAGAACGCCGACGACGTGCTGCGCCCCGACCGCCCAGGCAGCCGTGCGGCGACCAAGCACCGGGTGCTGCGTCCGCTGGCCGACGCGGGCCTGGGCAAGGGCACGGTGCGGCGCATCGCCCGCGCTCTGGAACTGCCGTGCGCCGACAAGCCGGCCGCCCCCTGTCTGGCTTCCCGTATCCCGCACTTCGAGGAGGTCTCCCCACAGAAGCTCGCCCAGGTGGAGCGCGCCGAGAAGGCCCTGCGGGAGCTGGGCTTCTCCGACTCCCGGGTCCGCCACCACGGCGACGTCGCACGGATCGAACTGCCCGTGGCGGAGATCGGGCGCGCACTCTCCGGGACCGTGCGCGCGCAGGTGCTGCGGGCCGTGAAGGCGACCGGCTTCCGGATGGTCGCGGTGGACCTCGCGGGGATCCAGTCCGGCGTCTTCACCCTGCCCCTGGTCGCCGGCCCTGGAGGCGGCCATGAGTGACACTCCCCTCCCTCCCGCAACTCCCGCGTCCCTCGCCTCCCTCGCGGACTTCGCCGACCTCGATCACGACCGGGCCGAGCGACGCGGGTACCCGGAAGCCGTGTACTGCGAGGGCAAGACGCCGGCCCAGGTGGGCGCCATCGCGGCGGCCGTCCGCGAGCGAGGCACCGCCACGCTGTTCACACGCGTCTGCCCCGAGCGTGCCAGGGCGGTGCTCAGCGAGGTCCCCGACGCCCACTACGACGAGGAGGCACGGCTTCTCGCCTGGCCGCCGGAGCCGCCCGGGCCCACGGGCGGCCCCGTCGTGGTCGTCGCCGCCGGCACGTCCGACGTCCCGGTGGCTCGGGAAGCGTTCCTCACCGCCACCTACCTGGGCCGGGACTGCGAACTGGTCGTCGACGTGGGAGTGGCCGGGCTGCACCGCGTCCTCGCCCGGCTGGAACTGCTCCGCCGGGCCCGCGCGATCGTGGTCGTGGCGGGCATGGACGGGGCCCTGCCCAGCGTGGTGGCGGGCCTCGTGTCGGCTCCGGTCGTCGCCGTACCCACGTCCGTCGGTTACGGAGCCGCGTTCGGCGGCATCGCCCCGCTGCTGTCCATGCTCAACGCCTGTTCGCCGGGTGTCGCCGTCGTCAACATCGACAACGGCTACGGGGCAGGGCATCTGGCGGCCCAGATCACGTCCCCTGCCTGACGGCCGAACGGCTGATCAGCCGGGCGCCCGACGACCCACCCGGCACCACGGCCGGGCTCAACGGCTCCCGTCCCCCCGCGGCATCGGCGCTCCTGAGACGAGCCCGGCCGCGACCGCCCCGGCGACGGCGGCGTCCAGCACCGTGCGCACCGGCAGGGCCAGTTCGGCGGCGAGCGCGGCGGCATCGTCGAACTCCGGCGTCGCCTGCATGACCAGTCCACCGCGGTGGGCGACCTTGACCGGGACAATCCGCCCGAGCACCGGTATCCGCACCCACGTGCGGTCGAGCGCGGTCTTGCGCACGACCGACTCCCGCACCCCGATGGTGCTCGTCTCCCGCAGGACCACTTCACGCAGCACCGCGGCCCGCTCGGTCGGAGCGAGGACACGGAGTGTGTGGGCCGGCCTCCCCTTCTTCATCAAGATCGGCACCAGCCAGGCGTCCGACGCGCCGGCAGCCATCAGTGAGGCCAGCACACCGGGCCAGACGCGAGGGTCCAGATCGTCGACGTTGGCCTCCAGAACCACCGCCGATCCGGTGTCGCCGTGGCCGGGAGCTTCCTCGGCCTCGGAACCGACCACGACCCGTACGACGTTGGGCCGCCCCGGAGTGTCCTTACTGCCCGCGCCCACGCCCGAGGCGTCGACGCACATGCGCGGCAGCCCGGCGGACTCCTGGGCCAGCGCGGTGACCAGGGCCATCCCCGTGGGGGTCGCCAACTCGCCGCTCCCGCCGCTGAAGACCTGCCGCCCGGCGGCCAGTTCGAGCACGGCGGGAACGGGCACCGGGATCTCTCCGTGCACCGTACGCACCCGCCCCGAACCGACAGCCACCGCACTGGCCTTGAGCCGGATGACCCCGAGATCATGCAGTGCGGCACAGACACCGACCACGTCTGCGATGGAGTCCCATGCGCCGACCTCGTGGAAGTGCACCTCGTCGGCCGGTACGCCGTGCACCCGCCCCTCTGCCCGGGCCAGCCGCTCGAACACCGCCAGTGCACCGGCGCGCACGGGTTCCGCCACCTCGGCGCTCCGCAGCAGTTCACGGATGGTCCGCCAGGTGCGATGGGGCTGGTCCTCGGCCAGAACCTCGACCACGGCCCTGGCAGCCCGCATCCCGCACCGGGTCACCTCCGTCCGCGTCAGCCGCACGGAGGAGGGGATCACCGCGTCGACGGCGGCCTGCGCCGCGTCCAGCGACGCCCCGGCGTCGAGCAACGCGCCCAACACCATGTCACCGGCCACCCCCGACGTCGCGTCGATCCAGGCGACTCGGCCGGACGCGTTCATACGGGGCCTCCTGAGGTGCGTGATGCGGGGCGACGTACCCGAGCGCCGATTGCGCAGTCTACGGCGAGCACAGGCGGCACGAAGGGGACAGCGGCATTCGTATGGACATCGAGTACATCTCGCTCGACGGCAGGTCCCTGACCACCACCTGCACCAAGCCCTGCCCACCCCGCGTCCCCCCGGGCGGCGACGCCTCTGGAGCTGCTGTTCGATCCTCCTGCCTGTACGCGGTCTACGACCCCGCCACCCGCCTCTGCTCCTCGCGAGCGCCGGGCACGCACCACCCACCGTGGCGCCCACTGCGGCATACGCCGAGACGACTGGCCCCGCGTCCGCCGATGCCGAGACGACCGGTGTCGCGCCGACGAGTGTGGAGGCCACCGCTTTCCCGGCCCTGCCGATCGGCCCACCGCTGGGACTCGGCGGCCTGCCGTTCGAGACCGCCCAGTGGGAACTGCCGGAGGGCAGCCTGCTGGCTCTGTTCACTGACGGCCTCGTCCACAGCCGCACACGTGACGTGGACGCCTCGCTGGCACTGGTCAGCGACACCCTCAGAGAGGCGTCAGAGTCCTCGATGTCACCGGAGGAGGTCTGCGACCAGCTGCTGACCACCGTGTTCCCGGGACGCCCCGCCGACGACGTGGCCCTCCTGGTCGCGCGCACCCCGGCCCGAATCGGCGTAGAGCGGAGCGCACCCTCGCCCATCACTGCCGACGCAATACACGCGACAGCCCTGCGCCGACTATGAAACCGCTGCGCCAGCGGAGCCTCGGCCGGCTGCGGCTTGGCGCCACGGCAACGCTTGGGACCACCACCAGATAAACTGGCTACTCGTCAGTAAAGTCAGCATTGAGTCAGCATTCGTTCCGCCAAACGTCACCACACTCTGCGCCACATGAAAGTCGCACCCAAGACCCGCAGCGCGCCCCAAGGGTCGAGTGAGTCTGGCATCGGGCGAGGTGTTCCGGGCCGGAACGGCGTATCGCGCGGCAGCGATCGGGGGGCTGCCTCGTTCGGCCCAGACTGCGGCCGTGTTCACGGTGCCTCGGCCGGCGGCAGGGCAGCGTGGGGAGCGGGGTCCGCCCGGGAGTCCTTCGCACGTCGACCGGGCGGACCGCTCTTCGTGGTCCTCACAGAGTGCGCAGGACGGCGACCACCTTGCCGAGGATGGCCGCGTCGTCGCCCGGGATCGGCTCGTAGGCCGCGTTGTGGGGCATCAGCCACACCCGGCCGTTCTCGCGGCGCAGGCGCTTGACGGTGGCCTCGCCGTCCAGGAGCGCGCGACGACGTCTCTGTGATCGGCGGAATCCTGGCGTCGGACGGTAACGATGTCGCCGTCGCATATGGCGGCCTCGATCATGCTGTCGCCGACGACTTGGAACCGACAGGTTCACAAATTCCTGGAGCACTCTCACGACGAACCCGAGGGACATTGTCCTGAATACCCGAGTTACCCAGTGGGTTCGTTGCCCTTAGGTGACTCCTCCGGGGCACTCACTCGGGTGAGCTGGGTTTGGCAACTCGGCTCAAGGACTCGTTCCTGCCCTCGTCCCCCAGTTGCAGCCGGCCACTCCGTGCCGCGGGGTGCCGTTAACGACCATGTCACCGATCCTGCTGGCTTATTCCGTGCCCAGCGGTGCTGGCGGCTCGTGGGTCGGGACAGCAGCGGCCGTCTTGGCGTCCCGGTCGCGGGTGGGGTGTGGAATGTCGATGCGGCCGAGGCCGTGGCCGAAGGTGCCTGAGCTGACCGCGCCGGTGGCGCGAGCGGTGGCGGCACGGGGCCCGTACCCGTTGGCGATGCGGGTCCGTGACGAGCTGGGCGAGTTGTTCGCGGACGCCGAGTTCGCCGAGGCGTTCGGAACCCGCGGGCGGCCGGGCTGGTCACCGGGCCAGCTGGCGCTGGTGACGGTGTTGCAGTTCGCCGAGAACCTCACTGACCGGGCGGCAGTGCATCGGGTGCGGTACGGCATGGACCTGAAATACGCGCTCGGCCTGGAGCTGGACGATCCCGGGTTCGATGCCTCGGGCTGGCTGCTCTCGCGCCGACCTTGGTCGAGGCGATGCCCTCGCCCGAGCTCGACCTGGTGACCCTTCACGCCGTCTGAACTCAGTCGGGCGTGGCTCCCATCGGATACCTCTCCTGGATGAGGGCGCTGAGTGCTGCTCGTACTGCTTCTAGCTGCTCTGCGGTGGTGGTCATCTCGTGTCGCAGTCGCACAAGCCGCCCATCCGCGCTCCTTCTCTTGATCACCTCGCGGAGCTCGGTGTGGTGACTGTTGGCCCAAGTCACGCGCGCGTCGACGGCCTGATCGAACTCGCCCAGAAGGTTGGGACAATAGATGTGCATCATGCTGCGCAAGTTCCGTCGAGCTGCTTGACGGCGCTTCGTTCCACTCCACCTCTGGGCGACAGCAGCTGACGGTGACATCAGGGCGTTGATCGCGCGTCTCGTGCGACGCGCGAGAGTGTTCCGAGCGAAGGAACGCCGGAAGGGCAGCGGACCCGCGTAGAAGTTGCTGCAGGGGTGCGTGGCTCTGGCCAGGTGCGGTTGATCCGCGAGGATCAACTCGTTTTCCGCGCTGCCTCACACCACTCGCGAAGGATCTCGTGCAGGGAACCCCCCGTCATCGCTTCATGGACAAATCCGGTGGTAGTCGACCCCTTCGGGCACATAGCGGTGCCATTCCTGCTCGGTCAGAGACCGGCCCGCGATGGCGCAGGCCTGGTCCTTGAGGGTGGCGAGGTCGTTGAAGGCGTCGGTGTTCCACAGCCGTATGGTCTCGTCGTCGCTGCTGGTGGCGAGGGTGTCCCCGTCCGGGGCGAAGACTGCCGAGCGCAGGACGCCGGTGTGCCCGGTGAGCAGGGCCAGTTGCTGATGGGTCTCGATGTTCCACAGCCTGATCGTCCGGTCGTCGCCGGCGGTCGCCAGGGTCTGGCCGTCGGGGCTGAAGACGGCCGACCAGACGGCGCCGGTGTGGCCGCTGAGGGTGGCGAGGCGGCGGTGGGTGCGTACGTCCCACAGCCTTGCCGTGGCGTCCCTGCCGCTGCTGGCGAGAGTCCTCCCGTCCGGGGTGAAGGCCACTGACTGCGCGGCGTCGGTGTGCCCTGCGAGCGTTGCGGTGAGGCTGCGGTCCCGTACGTTCCACAGCCGCAGCTCGCCGTCCCAGCTCGCCGTTGCCAGGAGATCGCCGTCCGGGTTGAAGGCCAGGTCGCTGACCATGCCGGTCAGCCCGTCCAGGGCACCCAGGCGCTTGTGTGTCCGCGCGTCCCACAGTTGCACGGACGAGAACTCGTCTCCGCCGGTCGCGAAGACCGTGCCGTCCGGGCTGAAGGCCATCAGAGGGCTCGCGCTGGTGAAGGACGCCAGTTGCCCATGGGTGCGCACACTCCACAGGCGGGTCGACCTGTCGATGTAGCTGCTGGTGGCGAGGGATTCGCCGTCGGGGCTGAAGAGGACGCGCTGCACGGGTCTGTCGTGACCCTCGAGACTGGCCAGGCGCCGGTGGCTGTGTGCGTCCCACAGCAGGACCGACGCATCATCGTTGCTGCTCGCGGCGACGAACCGGCCGTCCGGACTGAACCGCACCGTGTTCACCTCGCCGGTGTGTCCAGTGAGGCGGCCCACCGGCCGCTGCGTGCGGACATGGTGCAGATACACCGCCCCGTCGCCGGCGCCGGTGGCGAGCGTCTTTCCGTCGGGGCTGTAGTCCGCGGGACGTGCCGAACCGCCTGGCCCGGCGAAGCTTGCGCGTGGCCGCCCGGCTCTCATGTCCCACAGCCGAACGGCGGCATCCTCGGATCCGCTGGCCAGCGTCGCGCCGTCCGGACTGAAGGCGAGTGCGTCCACCAACCCCGCATGCCCGTTCAGCACGGTCACGGCCGTACGACCCCGCACGTCCCACAGTCGCACGGTATGGTCCTGTCCCCCGCTCGCCAGAGTCCGGCCGTCCGGGCTGAAGGCCAGTGCGAAGACGGAGCCGCTGTGGCCGGTGAGCGTGGCCGTCGAGCGGCGTGTGCGCACGTCCCACAGCTGTGTCGTCGCATCGCTCGCGCCCGTGGCCAGCGTGTCGCCGTCCGGGGAGAAGGCCAGCGAAGTCACCTGTCCCGTATGTCCCGTCAGGGTGGCGAGACGCTTCCTCTCCACCGCATCCCAGAGTTGCACCTCGGACTTCTGGCTCTTTCTGTCCCGGACGTCCGAGGAGGTGACGGCGAACGTCGTGCCGTCCGGGCTGAAGGCGAGGCCGTGGAGCTGCACGCCGTCGGTGCGGGGGTGGACTTGGAGTTCGCCGGTCTTCCGATGAGAACGGGCGTCCCAGATAAGAATCTCGCCGTGCTGGCTGCCGGTGACGATGGTGGCTCCGTCCGGGCTGAAGACCGCTGGGCCTCCGGCGCCGGTCAGGACAGCGGTCTGCTTGCGCGTGCGGACGTCCCACACCCGTGCCTTCCAACGGTCGTGGCTGGTGACGAGGGTTCTGCCGTCGGGGCTGAACGCCGCGTTGTGCACTTGGCTGCTGTGACCGTCGAGTAGCGCTACCTGCCGACGTCCCTGCACGTCCCACAGGCGGGCTGTGCCGTCGTTGCCGCTGGTCGCGAGCGTCTTGCCGTCCGGGCTGAAGGCGACCGACGCCACCGCCGCCGTGTGCTTCGCGAGAGTGGCGCGCAAGGGTGAGGACACCGCGGCCAGCAGTCGGGCGCGGGTCTGCGGAGTCGCTGAGACACGATCGGCGGCCAGAGCGAGACGAGCGGCCAGGGCGGGGTCGGCGATGGCCTGCTGACGGCTCTCCTCGGCCAGGCCCCGGGCGGCGGCCAGCGCCTGCTGCTCGCTGCTGTCGCGGGCACTGCGGGTGGCCAGGGACGCCGCGACGACAACGAGCACGGTCAGCACGGCGAAACTCGCGAGGACCAGGCGACGCCGACGGACGCGACGCTGTCGGACCTGGTCACTGACCGCCACGAACTCGGCTTCTTCGGCGGGGATCTCGTCGCCGCGTTCACCGATCCACTTCCGGGCCCGGGCGATCTGCTCCCGGCCGAGGGTCAGGTCGCGCGAGCGGCCCTGCTCGTGCCAGAGCCGCAGCGAGCGGCGAAGCTCCTCCTGCCAGCTGCGGAACTCCCGGTTCTCCTCGAGCCAGCGTCGCAGTCGCGGCCATGTCTCCACCAGTGCTTGGTGGGCGAGTTCAGCGGTGTCCCGGCCCGTCGGGCGGCGCGTCACCACGACCAGCCGCGTGCTGGCCAGCCGGTGGATCAGCGCCCAGTCGCCCTCGGAGAACTCGGTGCGGGCGGCGACCCGGCGGGTGTCCGGGCCGCGTTCTCCGGCGTCGAGTTCCTCTCCGGGGCGTACGAGCTGGATGAAGATCCGCTCCAGCGCTTGTCGCTCGGTCCTGTCCGCCCAGGCCCAGAGCCTCTGATCCGCGTCGCCCGCCAGGGCGCCCTGTACACCGCCGAGCTCCTGGTAGGCGGTGGTGGTCAGCCAGCCGCGTTCCTGCCGCTCCCACAGCCGGCTCAGGGCGTACTCCAGCATCGGCAGCGCCGCGGGACCGGGTGGAGCGTCCCGCAGCATCCGCTCGACCAGGCCGTCGGCGAACCGGATCCCCGCACGGCCCGCCAGCGGACCGGTGATCACCTGTGTCAGCTGGTTCCGCATCATCGGCTGCACCACCATCGACGTGGCGTCCCATGCCGTACGAAGGTGGGGGAGCTGCTCGATGTGCCGAAGGAAGTCGATCCGGACGACGACCACGGCCTGGGCGGGGCGGCTTCCGTCGGTGCGGCGGTCCGTCAGGACCCCGAGCATGGTGTCCAGCCGGCGGACGGTGCTCGGCGCATCGGCGAGCAGCGTCTCGAACTGGTCGGCCACCAGCACCAGCCGGGACCGCCCGCCGTGGCGGGCCAGCGTCTGCTCCACAGCGGTACGGATGCCCTGCTCGTCGGTGAGTTGCCGGGCCAGCGCCGACCAGCGGTCGTACCAGTCGGCCCTCATGGTGTCCGCGTCTCCTGCCGAGGCCAGGGCCCAGGCGAGCAGTTCCTCGGCGGTGAGGCGCAGTCCCAGCGGGATGCGGGCGATCACGTAACGGTCGTGGTCGAGGCTCCCGAGCAGGCCGGCGCCGACCAGCGAGGACTTGCCGACCCCGGAGGACCCGAGCACAGGCAGGAGGGGCACCTGCTGTTGGTCGAGGAGTTCGACCAGCCGCTGCGTCTCGTTCCCACGGCCGTGGAAGACGGCGCGGTCGTGCTCGGTGAACGGCAGCAGCTCCCGGTACGGGCTGTCCGCCAGCAGCCTCCTGCGCAGCTGGGGCCATTCCCGGGTGAGAGACTCCACGGTGAGCGCGTAGCCGGTCCGGCGCCGCTGGTCCCCCTCGACGGCGACGACGACGCCGATGACACCGTCGTACTCCTCGTCCCACACCGGCGCTCCGCTGAAGCCGCCGGCCAGCGAGAACGGTACGTCTTCGTCGCAGGTCAGCTGCCACCAGCCGGTACCCTCGCGGCCCTCAATGGTGCCGCGGGTCCAGATTCCGGCGTCCTTGGTGCCACCTCGTCCCGAGTACTTCGGGAACCCGAAGGCCCGCCAGCGGTGCCCGGCCAGATCGTCCGCCTCCACGATCCGCAGGGGGACGGCCCCCGGCGGGGGCTCGCCGGTCAGCTGCAGGACGGCGACGTCACCGCTGCTGTCGTCGGCCACCGGCACGCTGAAGTGCACAGTCGCCGAGACCTCGGGACGCCCAGGCAGCAGTGGGAAGTCCAGGGTGACCGGGAAGAGTTCGGGCAGTGGCTCGCCCTCCGGAAGGTCGGCGGTGGAGGCGACGACATGAGCGCACGTGAGCAACAGCCGGTCGGGGATCAGGAACGCCACCCCGACCGGACGGCCCCCGTGCAGCACCCGGGCCGTTCCGCGCTCCCACGCGTGGTCCGGCTCCGCTGCCGGTGTCACGTACCGCCCTCGGTCCGGCTCCACTCCAGTTCCAGCTTGATGTGGGCGTCTCCGGATCCCTTCGCCACCACCAGGCCCGCCTCGGCTGTCACCCGCAGCCCGAACTCCGCACGGACGTGATCAGGGCTGCGTGGCAGATCCGCCAGCCGCTCCAGCATGGTTGCGGCCACTCGCTGGACCCGCGCCATGCCCGACTCGAACGTGTCGGCGGACGCCTCGAAGAGCCCGTCGCCGCGGCTCGCCCGGATCACCCCGGACCCCTGGTCATCGGGCAGCTCGACGACGAAGACCTCGCCGTCCTCGAAGGGGACA
Organism: Streptomyces sp. NPDC054847; assembly: GCF_053610925.1. Taxonomy (NCBI): domain Bacteria; kingdom Bacillati; phylum Actinomycetota; class Actinomycetes; order Kitasatosporales; family Streptomycetaceae; genus Streptomyces; species Streptomyces sp. NPDC054847. Next base: position 25,400 of record NZ_JBSGZJ010000035.1, read on the forward strand.
CTCAGGTACACGCGGCAACCTCTCTGGCTCATCAGGTCCCTTACGAATCAGGGCAGTTGAGTGGATCTTCCCGGGCCCTACATGCTACTGCCCTCTCCGGCGGCGGCCCGCGGGTGCGGGTGCGCCCGTCCCCTGGTTCACGATGCTGTGCAGCACGCTGCTGCCGGCTCTGACTACCGCAGCTGCCTCGGGTGCCACCATGGTGATCCCCATCTCGGTGTTTGTCCGGATGTTCAAGTATGGGCAGCCTGATCATGGCGAACAAGGTGCCGCGTAGCCGATTCGACGGGCCGGTACCAAGCAGCGCCTGATTAGCGTGAACGCCTCCCGCGCTGAGTACGCACCACAGTGAAGTGGCGCCGGTCGGGCGTGGCGACGCGCGGCGTCTTGACCCGCTCGGCGACCGCGACGACCGAGGCGTCGGTGCCGCCCAGCGGCAGACTGGCGTATTCGGGAGCCATTAACGAACGTGTCACCGATCCTGCTGGCTGACTCAGTCACGCGGCGAGGGAGAGGGCGAGGCGGGCAAGGTGGCTGACGCGCGTGCGGTCGAGCGGGTGGCCGTTCCACCAGGCATCAAGGCGAACGAGGTTGAGTGCAACGGCGGAGAAGACGTGCTCCAGGTGGGTCTTCTGGAGACCGAGGTAGCGGGCACGTCTTATCCCGGTGATCGCGACGGCCTGGTGGATGGTTCCCTCGATTCCCGCGCGGGTTCCGTACTTGGCTCGCCACTGCTCGTCGCCCTGCTGGAGGCGGGCATGATCGGCCGACCGGGGCACCGTCCCGGCCCCAGGTGGTGATCAAGACCGAGCCCTTGGGCGACGAGGTCCTGCGGCCGCTGCTGACGGCGTGCTTGCACCTGGTCGACGTGCTCGGACCGCACATCGTGGACTTGCGGACCGAGCTGCGGACCGAGCGGGAGTCCTGGCGCAACGTCGAGTGGTCGAGGAATCGGCGGGACGGCGACCAGCTTGCCGCGCTGGTCGAGGAACATGTGCGGACGGGGCAGCCGCTGCCGCGGATTGAGGGCTTCCAAGTGACCAAGCGCCTCCGCTTGGGGTGGGAACCGAAGGATCCGTTGCTGATAGCCAACTTGCAGCACCTGCTACGGCCGACGGGACACCGGGACATTCACAAGGCTCTCTTTGCCCAGGCCCGGCCGCTGCTGGAGGATGCGGTCGCCGAGGTCGGCACCGAGTACCTGTGGTGTCGCAACCCTGCCGACGCCCCTCGCGCGGACACCGGCGAGTTGATCCCGTGGCCGTTGCCCCTGTCAAACAGGGCTTCCGATGCCCTGATCCGGATCGCAAGTCACGCCTGCACGGTCGCCACCTCAGTGTTGACCGGGATGCGGTCCAGCGAACTGATGGAGCTGACAGTCGGCTGCCGCCGCACGGACGACGCCGACGGCACCGGCCTGGCCCGGCACCGCCTGGTCAGCAAGGTCGTCAAAGGGCGTCTATGGGGCGGCGAGGTCGACGAGTGGGTCGTCATCGAGGAAGTCGTGCGTGTCATCGCCATGGCCGAGCAGCTCACGGACTCTGGGCCTGGACAGCCGTTGTTCGGCGCGTTCAACGGCTTTGAGTCACCAGCGAGGGATACGCCGGCCGACCGGGCGGCGCCCAGGCCGTCTTCCACCACGAGTGGAAGAAGGAGGAGGCCAAGGAGAAGCTCGAGCGGACGGTCGAGGCATACCGGCAGTTCGAACAGGGCGAGATGCCCGCTGGCCCGGGAGCCGATGCGCTGCTGGCTTCCTTCCGCGCCGTCGAACAGGAACTGGCCGGCCACGAGCCGGGCCCGGCGAAGGTGGTCACCGACCGGCAGATCGAGCTGCTGCTGAAGAAGAAGGCGTCGGTCCTGCATCTCTCCGCGGCGAACTACTGCTGGTTCGAGGACCCGGCGAAGGCGCTGTGTCTCAAGCTCGCCGGCACCAGGTCGTCCGCAGCTCCGCTGACCGGGCTGTGTGACAGCTCCCGCTGCCCGCAGGCCACCCACCACCTCGCTCACCGCTCCGCCTGGCAGACCACAGCCGACAACGGCGCCGTCCTGCTCGCCGGCCCTCGGATTCCGGCCGGGGAGAAGGACCGGCTGCGGGCCGAGCACGAGCGGTCCATGCGAGTTCTCAAAGAGATCGACACGGCAGCCGGAGAGGCCAGATGACATGGCACTGAGCCACCAGCAGCGCGACCAGATCGAGCGGCGCATCCGCGCGGCCATCCACCGGCTACTGGCCGGGCAGATCCCAACCGGCGGCACCTGCAACGTATCAAGACGCTCGCCCGCGAGGCGGGCGTCTCCCGCGCGTCCCTCTACCGGACCTGGGGCCACCTCAAGGACGAGTTCGAGAAGCGGCGGTCAGCCGCCTGGGCAGCCGGCCAGCAGCCCGATCCGCGTGAGGCCCGCATCACCCGGTTGCGCGACCTCAACCATCGGCTCACCGGCAAACTCGCCCGCACCCACACCGAGTTCAATCAGCTCAAGGAGCGTCACCGTGTTCTCCTGTCCGTCTTGGCCGCCAAGGATGACGAGCTCCAGCGGCTCCGCCGCGAGCTGAGCACGTTCACCAGCACCCCGGCGTCCGTCCCGGAACTGCAGCAGGGGGATAACGCCGCTGGCGTCGTTCCCCTGTCCCGCCGCTTCTGATCACCGCCCGCGCGGTGGTCGGCACTTGGTGAAGGTACTGATCAGGGCAGGTGGGCACTAGTGTCTCCGGCTGTGACCGAACTGACCTACCTGCACGCCACCCGGGTGGCCTACGACACCGTTGCCGTCGATTACGCCAAGCTCGTGCCCCCCGCGTTCAAGGACGATCTGTACGGCCGCGCGACGATAAGCACGTTCGCCGAACTCACGCGGGCCCTCGACGCCGGGCCCGTCGCTGACCTCGGCTGCGGGCCCGGTCACGTGACGGCACACCTTCAATCTCTTGGGGTGACCGCGTTCGGCATCGACCTGTCCCCGGAGACGGTTGCAGTTGCCCGGCGCAGAAATCCGGACCTGCAATTTGACGAAGGTTCGATGACCAACCTGGACCTGGGGGACGGCAGCGTCGGCGGAGTCATCGCCTGGTACTCAATCGTGCACACCCCTCCGGAGCTGCTGCCGGTCGTGTTCGCAGAGTTCCACCGCGTGCTGGCTCCAGGCGGCCATCTGCTGATCGCCTTCAAGGCCGGTGACAGGCTCCGGCACCTGGAGAATGCATACGGTCACGAGCTGTCCCTCGACGTCTACTGGGTCTCGCCCGACCACATCGCCGAGCTGCTGAGCCAGACCGGGCTGACGGTGGACGCCCGGCTGATCCGCGAGCCGAACGAGCAGGAGAAACCCCGGCAAGGTCAGCAGGCGTACCTCCTGGCCCGAAAGCCGGTGTAGCCGGGAACAAGAGCTGGCGACTGCGTCGGAGGCGGTAGCCCGCCCCGCCTGGCTGAACACCCCATCAAAGCAGGTGTGTTCAGCACTCGGGGACGGGGGTGCCCTGGTGGTAGTAGAGCCGCCATCCGATGTCGCCCTCGCCCTTGCGCCACAGGGAGCTGCGGCGGGCACGGCGGCCGGCGATGACGCTCTCGTACGTGAGGTGCACGAGGTCCGGGGCGAGGAGCACCCCGCGCATGCCGGAGGCCTCAATGCGCGGGCTGTCCGCTCCGCCGTGCAGGGTGGGCAGGGCCGCGGCCGTCTCCTCGTACGTCCAGCGCCGCCCGGAGGCACCGACCTCGACGAACTCGGGGTCGAACAGCCGGACGCCGACGGCGGAGGCCCGGACGGCGGGGTCGTGCAGGCGCAGTTCACCGTCCTTCGCCGCGGCGATCGCGGCTTGTTCCTCGGGGTTCTCATTCGTGTCGATCACGGACGCATCCTCTCCCGCCCCAGAACCCTCGGCAAAGGATCTTCGGGTCCTCGTCCGTAGACCAAAGTGGAGAACATGGCATTCCGGGCCGCAGCGTGCCTGGTCGCATCTGCAGTTGCTTCTTGGGGTTCAACTGGGGGTTACGCCGAGGTGAGCTCCCCTGCAGCGTGACCGTCACCCCCAGCGATGCACTCCGGGTCGACGCATTGACTTTGACAATCGAGACACCACCGAACGACGACCAACCTGGTTCAGCAGATAGGACCAGCCCTGACCAAGACACGAAGGAAGGTGGACACGGCCTACGCCGCGTTAACCCAGTGGTCCCCGACGGTGTGGGCTGCCCACAGGGTCGCGAAGACGGCGGCGAAGGTGGCGATGGTGTCCGTGCTCGAGGCGGTGGTCACTTGGTCTCTCCAGTTGGGTTCGGGTGGGAGGCCTCGGGGCGGGCGGCTGAGTGGTTGGCGACCTGGCGGCCGACCCCCGGGGGTTGCTGCTTCGATGCTGCCGTTGTGTGACCGGATGCTGTGCACACGGGTGGGCACGACGGTCGTGATGTGGCCCTCAGGCCTTGTCGGCGCCAGGAGGGCCGGCCTGGCGGCGATCGGCCTCGTAGGCCGCTTCCACCTTCCGGCGTCCGGACTCATACGTCGCCTGGACCTTGGACCGCTTGGTGAGGGGCTTGTCCTCGTCCGGGTCGATCAGGCGGACCAGGTCGGTCCAGGAGGCGCCGGCGCTCTGGTCTGGGTCGGACTCGCGGCGGTCCCTCAGCGCAACGATCAGCACGTCGCGCCGCTTGGTGAGCTGCCTGAGCAGCCAGGCCGTGGAGTGCAACTGCCCCTTGGCGTGGTGGTCGTCGGCGGCGACGTGGGCGAACTCCATGGGGTCGGCGAGTGCGCGCAGGCCGTCTTGGAGGTGGCCGTCGGTGATGGCCTTGAGGAGCCAGCCGCGGGGGCCGCCCTCGATCCCCAGCGTGTACGTCGTCACGGTTGATCAACGCCCTGGAGAAGGCCCGGGTCACCGCTGCTGCACGACGTGGTGGTGCTGGATCGCTACTGGGCCGGCTGGTGGTCGATGACGGCTTCCTCGCAGGCGGTGTCGGCGAAGGTCTTGAGCGCCTCGAGTTCGACCTTCTCGACGGCCAGGCCCCAGCGGAGCTTGGTCCCAATCCACTCGCCGACGTAGCGGCAGTACTGGTCGGTGGCCGACGGGAGCCACTCGGCCGGTTCCTGGTCGGCCTCCGAACGGTATGTCCCGGCCGTGACCGCGACGAGCGACGTCGACGAGCCTTGGTCATTGGCGTACGCCTCGCGCTCGGCCGCGGCCCAGCCGGAGGGTGCGGTATTCCTCCCTGGCGATGGTGGCTTGCGGTCCGAGCCGGCGTCCTTACTGGTGGGGCCGCTGCCCGGCCAAAAGTGCCCTGATGGCGTTGCGGTCCGCGGGGAGGCCGACGTCGTCGAACCAGGAGGTGATGAGGTGGGTGTATCGCCAGCACACGTCACGCAAGGACACGACACAGGAATTCCGCGACTGGGCCGACAACGGCGGCTCGAACACCCTCGACACGATCCTGACCGATCTTGCGGCAGTCCAAGAAGCATCCAACCCCGCCGACCTCGACGCCCTCCGCAAGAGCTGCCCCACCATGACGGCCAACCTCGAAGTCGCCAAACGGGGCGACACCATGCCCGGCCGGCCAACGCTGGACCCTCGCCCTCGAACACCTCGCCGCATCAGCCGCGGCCTGTTCCGAAGGCGCCGTCAGCGGAGAGCAGGCAGCATTCGACCTGAGGGCGTCCGAGATGGACATCGGCATCAGTCACATCACCGCCGTCAACAAGCACCTCGGCGAAGTCCTCGGCTCATAGCGGCGCTCCCCGCACCCGCGGGGATGGTCCCGCCCAGGTTGCGGGACTGGAACGAGGCGGCGTCTGGCAATGCTTGCATGAGGTCCTGCTGGCCGAGCTCAATGCCGCTTTCCGGCTGGACTGGCCCCGCTGCGTGGTCGACTCCCCCCACGTCAGAGCGCTAAAAGGCGGAGCCAAAAAGGCCATCGCCGGTCGACCGGGGGCGGGCCGGCTCGAAGCACCACCTCATCGCCGACGGCACGGCGCTCCGCTCGCGGTCCTGCTGACCGGCGGCAACCGCAACGACGTTTATCGGCGTCGTCGCCCGCTTGCGGCGCTTACTGGATTCTTGCGATTAGGGGTGCGGCGCCTTTCCCGATCAGTGCAGTGGCCGTGCCGGCGCAGAGTGTTGCGCCTGCGAGGGCGAGTGCGGGAAGGGAGTTGCCGGGGTAGAGCAGCCAAGCCCAAGGCTGCGGTCGACCTCCTAGACCCCATCCGGCTGCTGCGCAGATGAGGGGCACGGTCGCTAGGGCGGCGCCCGCTACTCGATGGCCGAGGAGAGGGGCCAGGAGCAGTGCCAGGCCGATGTATCCGGCGATATTACGGCCGAGGACCATGGCGATGTCGGCACGCCACAGCAGGTGGCAGAGGACTGCTGCCGCCATGGCTGCTGCCGCTGTTCCTAGAAGACTGATGAAGATCTTGTTGAGGG